>JANNNT010000104.1:0-6577 GCA_031398685.1 Rhodocyclaceae bacterium
CGGCCACTATGTACAGTTTAGAACTATGCACAGTGGCCGTGGGGTTCGCAACGCCGGCCACGGTTTAAGCCGGCGCTGGTGCACATAGTTACAGCGTCTGGAGGAATCGCATGAGTAGGTCCGGTGCCTTGAAACGACGGATTGTCGTGTCAGGAGCCTCAAGCCTCGCGAGCGCTTTCTCCTTCATCGACAGATCGGCCTCGACATAACGGTGTGTCGTAGTGGTGGTTTCGTGACCTAGCCACAGGGCGATCACATTGAACGGCACCCCTGATTGCAACAGGTGCATGGCGGTCGTATGTCGAATTGTGTGCGGCGAAATCCGCTTCTTCAGAATGCTCGGTGCTTGATTGGCAGCGCGTGAAACAGCAAGCTCAAGACGCTGAACAACATTTGATCGCGACATCGCTTGTCCTTCGCGGTTCGGCAGCAAGGATGCCTCGCCACGTAACGCCGGATTCAGTCAAAGCCAGGCACGAACCTCTGCGACCGTGGTGTGCCAGAGTGGAACCGATCGTTGTTTGCGCCCCTTTCCGTGCAGATGCACGCATGCGCCACCGTCAAGAACGATGTCGGTGACACGTACGCCGATGATCTCCGAAACCCGAGCGCCGGTGTTGTAGAGCATGGCCAAGAGCAGGTGGTCACGCTGTGAGGTCCAGGTCTCCCCGGGTTGCCCCAAGACCGCGAGCATTTCCTCCCGCGTGAGGAAACCGAGCATGGGTCGCTCGAAGCGCTTCATCGGAACGGCGAGGGCTTGCTCGATCACGTGCAGTGAGGCCACGTCACGACGGCCAGCGAATTTCAGAAACGCTCGCAGAGCCGTGAGTCGCAGATTACGGCTACGCACGGCGTTATGTCGCTCGCACTCCAGATGATCCAGAAACGCCAGGAGGAGATCAGGCTGAATGTCATTGAGTTTCAGGCTTGTCGCCGTCTTCTTCAGCCGCTGACTGGAGAAGTCCAGGAACAGCATCAGTGCATCGCGATAGGAGGCCACTGTACGCGGACTGACTGCGCGTTGTTCGACCAGATACCCGGTGAAGAATTGCTGGACCAGGGAGGCAAACGATGGCGGCCTCGGTGCAATGGCTTTACGCATCGGGCACCTCCGACTGACGCATGTAGGACTCGAATCGTCCTGCGGCGAGCGCCATCAGCTCCGGTACTGCCGAGAGATACCAGTAGGTATTGGTCACGTGCGCATGACCGACGTACGTCGAAAGCGACAGCATCGCCTGGTCGATATCCACTCCGTGCGTCAGCCACAACAAGATGCGGCGCACGACGAAGGTGTGTCTCAGATCGTGAATGCGAGGAGCATGATGCGCTCCCCGGTTGCGCCAGCCCAATTGCTCACGTATCGAGATGAAGATGCGATGCACCTGACGGTGATCCAGAGGCCGCCCGAGTCGTCGGCCCCGAGTACCAATGAAGAGCGGAGCCTCGTACTGTTCAAAGTTTCCGACCAGATTGCGCGTCCAGAGATAGCGGCGCAACGCTTCCACTGTGCTGGGGTGAAGTGGTACTTGCCGCGACTTGCCGAACTTTGTTTGGTGGATAGTGAGCATGCCGTACTTGAGGTTGACATCTGCATTGCGCAGCGCCAGGGCTTCGGAGATTCGCATTCCGGTACTGGCGATCAGACCAAACAGCGTTTCATAAACAACGCACCGCAGTCCCTGCGCAGGCCCAAGCCGCTGGGCGGCCGCTAGCAGATCGACGATCTCCTGCTCACTGTAGATATGCGGTGCCAGTCGTTCCGGTAACGGTCCGAAGATGGCGTCGTCAGGCACCTCGGTGTGCGGTTCAAATTGCTGTAGCCAACGTAGAAAGGTACGCAACAGCTTCAGTCGGCGCGCCCAGGTGAGTGGATCAGTGCTTCCGTGACTGTCGTGCCGTGCCCAGTCGGTCATGACCTCCACGGTCAGTGGTCCACGATAGCGGACCGCCAGAACATGTTTCGCGAAGCTGCGCAGGGCGTATGCCTGAGTACGGCCAGAGAAACCCAAGCGGTGACGCTCGACCAAATAGTCCTCAACACGCCGGTGCAAGGAAACCGTGCTCATGGCGCGCTCCCCGGCCACGGGAGTGCGACCTCAATGAGTTTGCGACTGTCGAGTTTGGCGTAGATCATGGTGGTGTTCAGAGAACGGTGGCGCAGGACGTCTGCCACCTCCTTGAGGGAAGATCCTCCGGCCAGGAGTCGATTGGCCATCGTATGGCGTAGCAAGTGAGAGCGCGTATAGGAAAGTCCTGCGCGCGCGAAGGCTTGACGGATCGTCTTGCGAACAAGATCGGGGCCAACGGGTACATCGCGTGGTGCCACATGGCGCACGAAGACGGCGCGGTTACACGTCTTGGGCCGCTCGTCTTGCAGGTAGGCGGCGATGGCTTTACCGGTGGCCACCGGCAGTGGCAGCACGTCCTCGCGACGCCCCTTGGTATGTCGCAGCGTGACCGTGCCGGCGCGCCAGTTGATATCATCGAGGCCGATTCGCGCAATCTCGCCGCTGCGTAGTCCAAGATCAAGCGCACAACGCACAATGGCGTCAGCACGCCGCATAGAGCGACCAGATTGACCCAGTGCGCCGATTAACTGCTCAACTTCTTCAGTCGTCAGGCTCTTGGGTAGCGAGGACAGCTGCCAGTTGGCGGGAAAGGACAATACGCCGATCAGCCCGTGCACCTCATTGCCGAGCGATGTGCGGTAGCGGAAGTATCCGCGCAATGTGGTGACCACCGCGCTGGCTGTTACCGGCTTGCTGTAAAGCTTGGCCTGTTGTGTGAAGAACCGACGAACATGGTCGGGCTTGATCGCGGCAATGTCGATGGCGCCGTCGCCGAAGCGGGAAATCAGCAACCGGCTCACGATACGCAAGGCCATGCTACGTGTCTTGGGCGCCAGGCCGCGCACGTGATTCATGTATGTGTCGTAACGCACCAGTTCCTCATCAACTGGCGTCGTCCTCACTGCGGCTGGTGCCACGATGCCGCGAGCACGCAGTACGACGAGAAGATGTCCCAGCGCGGCACTCAGGCTGCGACGATCACGGCAAATCGGGCCGGTGCACCGGCATTCAGGAAGGTGCCTGTCAAGGAATTCGGCAACGACGGATTCGTCAATGCGCCGGACCAGCAGACGTCGGCTATGTGTCCATTGGGCAAAGTGGGCAATGCTTCGCATGCAATTGCTAAATGTGGTCGACGCGTAGCCTCGATCAGTCAGGTGCCGCTTGTACGCATCAATGTGAGGCGCGAAAGGACCCTTGGCAAGCCAGTCGATACGGTTGAATTGTGATGATTGGATGTTCCCCATGGTGGTCTCCTGAAGTGGAGCCACCACTGCACTCTGCTACAAAAACTATGTCTAGATCTGTGCCACTCTACTTCGCAGAGAGCCATGCCACGACAGCTTCGCCGACTTCCTGTAGATACCACCTGCACATAGTTTCAAACTGTACATAGTGGCCGCTATGTAGAGGTGTACATAGCGGCCAGGAGCCGACCTACGTGAATGCCAGAGAGCAGCCAATCAGACGACCGCTCTACTTCAAAACCTGCCGAACCGGCGACCCGCTGCCCTTACGGGCGCGTCGATCTTTGCTGATGACGTTGCGCTTCTCGCTAGACCTGTGCTGACCCCAGCCGTTTTGGCGTCAGGCCGCAACGCTCAATCGTCGGGCGTCGGCAAAAGGCGCGGGCTCGACAAATCGGGAACTTCTTGCGGCCATGCCGATCCGATGTTGGTTGAAACTGGAGGCAACTCGGCTGATGGCGGTCGAGCGGCGTCGCGAAGGCGAGGCGGCAGTGGAAGTGATCGCGGCCTACGGGTTCAATCGCTCTACAAGTGGCTGAAGGCGGCGCTGCAACTGGGTGTGGGGATCACGAAGAAAGCCGGAAGACGGCCGCTCTTCTTTCCGGCTCCTTCGGTCGCCTAGGTTGGCGCCTTGCGAGTAATAGACGGTAAGACACCCGAGAAAGATAACCATGCGGCTCTCGAACTTCATTCTCAAGAACCTCGAAGGCATACTCCAGGAGTGGGAAGATTTCGCCGCAACCTTGTTTCCAGAAGAGCAAGAAACGGATCGAGCCATGCTGCGCGATCACGGCAAACGAATGCTGGAAACCATTGCAGCCGATATCGCTCGCCCAGAGACAGCGCATAGCGCAGACCAAAAGGCGAAAGGTAATCAGCCTGATACGAAAACGGCAGCCGCGACCCACGGTTCAGAGCGCCATGAGTCGGGTCTCAGCCTGAATGCGGCCATGGGTGAATATAGAGCGTTGCGCGCCAGTGTTACACGACTGTGGCAAGAGGCGCAGCTAAATAAGCCCGTATCGCAAACAATGAATAAGGATCTTATTCGATTCAACGAAGCAATCGATCAGGCAGTCAGCGAATCGGTTGTTAGTTACTCTTTAGCAAAGGAGTATCAAACCCGCGTGTTCGAGACCATTTTGTCGTCGTCCCCCGACCTGAGCTATACCTTCGATCTGGATGGCAGGTTTGCGTATGCCAACAAAGCGCTGACCGAATTATTCCAACTTCCGCCGGACAAAATAATCGGCAGAAATTACTTCGATCTTCAGCTCCCTAATGCCGCCGAGCTGCAGGGCCAAATTCAGCAGGTCATCACTACCAAAGAGCAATTTCGCGGAGAAATGTCCTCGAACGAAGCATCCGGAGACGTTGAGTTTTATGAATACATTTATGCGCCGGTACTTGACGAGCAGGGCAAAGTAGCCGCTGTTGCAGGCAGTGCGCGCAACATTACCGACCGCAAGGCGACGGCGGATATAAACTGGCAAAAAGCAAACTACGATCTGCTAACTGGACTGCCCAATCGACGCCTGTTTCGCGATCGTCTGGAGCAGAATGTAAAGCATGCCGGGCGCAACGGTGCGCCGATTGCATTGCTGTTTGTCGACCTCGACCATTTCAAGGAAGTCAATGATAAGTTCGGTCACGAAGCGGGCGACCTTTTATTGCGGCTGGTGGCGGATCGCCTTCGTTCATGTGTCCGGGGAACCGATACCGTTGCGCGTCTGGGCGGTGACGAATTCACGGTCATCCTGCAAGACCTGGTAGGCACCGAGCATGTCGAGATCGTAGCCGGAAAAATCCTAAAAGAGCTGGCAAGTCCTTTTCAGATTTTCAATGACGCCGTTCACGTCTCTGCCAGCATCGGCATAGCCCTCTCCCCCCACGATGCCCACACGCCTGAACATCTTGTTAAAAATGCTGACCAGGCAATGTATGTAGCAAAAAACGCGGGGCGCAACCAGTTCAGCTTCTTCTGTCCCGATCAAACCCAATCTGACGGTGCGCGCCTTCGATTAATCTCCGACCTGCGTGGTGCCTTAGCGCAGCACCAGCTCGCCGTGTATTACCAGCCGATATTCGATATGGCGGACGGACGCATTATTGAAGCAGAAGCCCTATTGAGATGGAATCATCCCGAAATGGGTCTTATGCTTCCAGGACAATTTATTGGACCTGCAGAAGAGGCCGGTCTGATGAAGGAGATGAATGAGATCGGAAATTTTGTATTTACCGAGGCGGCCATGCGTTCGCGCGAATGGAGCGCTTTATTAGGGATGCCATTTCACATCAGCATCAACATGTCGGCCATGCAGTTCAGCACCTACCCCAATACAATGAACTGGGGAGCGTATCTAAAAAGTCTCGGGCTGGCCGTGGATAGCATATCAGTAGACATAAAAGAACAGGTGCTATTGAATGGGTCGGCAGGTGTCAGCGACCGAATCGTCGATCTTCATGACGCTGGTATTCGGTTGGCAGTCGAGGATTTTGGTATAGGCCACTTGTCCATGGCCCATCTGAAAAAACTCGCTGTCGATACCATCAAGATCGATCGGTCGCTGGTGCACGATGCGACGACCGACGCGAGCAGCCAAAAGGCTACCGAGGCGATCATTGCGATGGCGCATAAGCTGGGATTAAAGGTTATTGCGGAAGGTGTCGAAACGCCTGGCCAACGAGCTTGGCTCCAGAAAGCAGGTTGCGGCTATGCTCAGGGACATTTGTTTTCTGCACCGGTTCAGGCCGAGGCATTTGAAAAACTACTGCAGCATGCCTGATGCCCTAGAGCTGCCGGCCTCTACAAATTTACCCCGTTTGACCTATGCGCCTCTTGCATGAAAAATGACAGACCTACAACAAAAAAGACAGCGGACAAGGCGCTGGTTTTTTTGCGTTGGCAAATCACCATTTTCGGCACCACATTAATATGTGCGGAAACGACGTTAAAGCCCCCCTGCGCGCATTGACTCATCGGATTTGCAACCGGCGCTAAGCTGTCGTTCGGGACGATTTCACAACCAACGGCCGGTAAGTGTCGTAGAGCTGACCAAGTAAACGCGAAACGCCAACGGCAGCTCAGGCCGAGTTGCTGTCCTTGAGTAGCCGTGTCGGGCGACTACTTGATCAATAACCGGCCATTGAACCATTGCAGCGACGAATGACGGCTCAGGGTCGATATGGTGAGTAGAGATTTTCGGTAAGCTGCCGATCACTCACTCATCTCGCCAAAAGTTCTCATTGAACACGTTC
>JANNNT010000167.1:0-1900 GCA_031398685.1 Rhodocyclaceae bacterium
GCAGGATTACCCGGAACTGGCGGCTTTCATCGACAGCATCCGCGGCACCCTGGCCGGCGACCGCAAGGCGCTGGAACGCAATTACCGACTGACGCTGGAGGGCACGAGCCAGAACTGGACCCTGCAACTCATCCCGGCCGAGGAAAAAATGCTGGCCGTGGTCAAGCGCATCCGTATTGCGGGCGCGCGCGACTCCGTCAGCCGCATCGAAATCACTCAGGCCGACGGCGACAGTTCGGTGATGCTCATCGAAAAGATGGCCCCGTGAAGCCGGTCCCAGCCGGTTCCGGCCGCCTGGCGATCGCCCTGTGGCTGGCGTTTATCCTTGCCTGCGGCATCGTCATCAGCCGCAGCCAGTTCACTACGGACTTATCGGCCTTTTTACCGCGCAACCCCACGCCAGCACAGCAGTTGCTGATGGATCAGATTCGTGACGGCCTGGCCTCGCGCCTGATTCTGGTCGGCATTGAAGGCACCGACGCGCCCACTCGTGCCAGCCTGTCCAGACATATCGCGCAGCGTCTGCGCGCTGATCCGGCGTTTGTCAGCATTAACAATGGCGAGCCCGTCAGCGCCGAGCGCGACCGGGCCTTCCTGTTCAACAATCGCTACCTGCTCAGCCCCGCAGTGATACCTGAACGCTTCAGCGAAGTCGGACTGCATGCCGCGCTGAACGACAGCCTCGACCTACTCGCCTCGCCGGCCGGGCTGCTGGTCAAGTCGCTGCTGCCGCGTGACCCGACCGGGGAAATGGTCCAATTACTCGACCAGCTCAACAGCGGCAGCCGCCCGAAGATGATCGATGGCGCCTGGGCCTCACGCGACGGCGCGCGCGCCCTGATGCTGATGCAAACGCGCGCTCCGGGCTCCGACACCGACGCCCAGCAGGCGGCCATGGCCGCCATCCGTCAGGCGTTCGACACCGCACTTGACGCAACGCCCAAGGCCAGCCTGGCCGCAAAACTGGTAATGACCGGCCCCGGTGTATTTACGGTGACCTCGCGCGACACCATCAAGAGCCAGGTCAGTCGTTTGTCGATGATCAGCATGGCGCTCATCGCGGCACTGTTGCTCCTGGTTTATCGTTCCTTCGCCGCGCTGACCCTGGGGTTTTTGCCGGTCATCAGCGGCGCGCTGGCCGGCATCGCCGCCGTCAGCCTGGGTTTTGGGGCGGTGCACGGCATCACCCTGGGCTTTGGCACCGCCCTGATCGGCGAGGCGGTGGATTATTCAATCTACCTGTTTGTGCAATCAGAACAAGGCAGTTCAAACCCGCAGGACTGGATCAAGCGCTTCTGGCCGACCATCCGCCTCGGCGTGCTGACTTCGATCTTCGGCTTTGCTTCGCTGCTGCTGTCCGGTTTTCCCGGTCTGGCACAACTCGGCCTGTATTCGATTGCCGGTCTGGTCGTCGCCGCCACGGTGACGCGCTTCGTGCTGCCCCATCTGCTGCCGACCAACTTTCGCATCCACGATGTATCGGCGATCGGCCTCGTCCTTTCCGGTCTGGTGCGGCGTGCGGTTGCCCTGCGACGGGCGGTGGTCATACTGATATTGGCGGCGTGTGTCGTTCTTGGCGTGCACCGCGACGCTTTGTGGGATACCAACATCTCCTCCCTGAGTCCGGTATCGAAGGCCGACGTGGCGCTGGATACCAGTCTGCGCGCCGACATGGGCGCGCCGGATGTGCGTTATCTGGTGGTGGTTTCCGGTGAAAGCCGCGAGTCCGTGTTAAGGGCTTCCGAACAGGTTTCCACAATCCTGCAAACGCAGGTCGATCAAGGCGAACTCGCCAGTTTTGAGAGCCCCAGCCGCTATCTTCCCAGCGACGCGACGCAACGCGCCCGCCAGGCCAGTTTGCCCCCCGCCGAGGACCTGGAAACGCGCCTGAACGAAGCCG
>JANNNT010000168.1:0-6105 GCA_031398685.1 Rhodocyclaceae bacterium
ATTGCTCGTGATCCCGAAACGGCCGGTCTGCCGATCTCGGGCATCGGCGGTATTTCCAACTGGCGCGACGCGGCGGAATACATCGCTTTGGGCTGCGGCACCGTTCAGGTCTGCACAGCAGCGATGGTTTATGGCTTCCGCATTGTCGAAGACATGATCAGTGGCCTTGCCAATTTCATGGATCAGAAGGGCTATAAGAGCATTGCCGACTTCCAGGGCAGCGCCGTGAAGACCGTGACCGACTGGCGCTACCTTGACCTGAATCACATCGACAAGGCCGTTATCAATCAGGATCTCTGCATCAAGTGCGGGCGCTGCTACATCGCGTGTGAAGACACCTCTCACCAGGCCATTACGGCACTGAATGATGGCGCCCGCCACTACCAAATAAAGGAAGAAGAGTGCGTCGGTTGTAACCTGTGCGTGTCGATCTGCCCGGTGCCGAATTGCATTACGATGCGCAGCCTCAAGCCGGGCGAGATCGATACCCGTACCGGCAAGGTGGTGAGCGGCGACTATGCGAACTGGACAACCCATCCAAACAACCCAATGAGTCCAGCTTTTTCAGAAAGGAATCCGTAGCGGGCAGACATTCAGGACAATGCCGAAACCGTTCGAAAGTTCGAATGACCCAGGGCGCTGAGTCATGTCAAGTTCTTAACTACCATCCACAAGGAGTCACTATGAGTTCAATACGAAGCGACAGTTCCCTAATCAATGACGATCTCAAGCCGACCACGGCATCTCAGCGTACCTGGCGCTGGTATCACTTTGCCGCCTTGTGGGTGGGAATGGTGATGTGTATTCCAGCGTATACCTTGGCAGCGAGTTTGATTGAAGGCGGAATGTCCGCTTGGCAAGCCGTATTTACCGTTTTTCTCGCGAATGCCATCGTGTTGATTCCCATGCTTCTGATCGGGCATGCCGGTACCAAATATGGCATCCCTTATGCCGTGTTGGCCCGTTCGTCGTTTGGCACAAAAGGCGCGCGCTTGCCTGCCTTGATGCGAGCCGTCGTGGCGTGCGGCTGGTATGGCATCCAGACCTGGTTTGGCGGCATGATGATCTACACGTTGTCGGGCGTCCTGCTCGGCCAAAGCCTGGAGGGCGCAAAGATCGCCGGATTGGGAATCAATCTGGCCCAATTGTTGTGTTTCCTGGCGTTTTGGGCGGTACAGTTCTGGTATATCGTGCATGGCATGGATTCCATTCGCAAACTGGAAACCTATACCGCACCGCTGAAAATCGTGATCTGCTTTGTATTGCTGGGTTGGGTATACAACAAAGCCGGTGGTTTTGGTCCGATACTTGATCAGCCTTCCCAATTCGTCGAAGGTGGCAAAAAGGCCGGACTGTTCTGGTCCGCTTTCTGGCCATCACTGACGGCCATGGTGGGATTCTGGGCAACGCTGGCATTGAATATTCCTGATTTCACCCGTTTCGCCAAAAGTCAGCGCGACCAGATTCTGGGTCAATCCATCGGTCTTCCTGTGCCCATGGGATTGCTGGCAATGCTGGCGGTCATAGTGACTTCAGCCACAGTGGTTATCTACGGCAAAGCGATCTGGGATCCCGTAGATTTGTCGAGCCGGATGACGGGTGCGGCCGTATTGATTGCGCTGGTGATTCTGCTGATCGATACGGTGAGCGTGAACCTGGCAGCAAATCTGGTAGGGCCGGCCTATGATTTCTCAGCCTTGAGCCCAAAACTGATCTCCTATAAAACGGGTGGCTACATCACCGCGACGATTGCCATCGTGATGATGCCCTGGAAGATCCTTGAATCGACCCAAGGCTACATCTTTACCTGGCTTATCGGCTACTCGGCGTTGTTAGGGCCGATTGCGGGGATACTGATCGTGGACTATTACTTCATCAGAAAAACCCAGCTGGATGTGGAGCAACTGTACATATCGGACGGTAAGTATTCCTATGGAAATGGCTGGAACAATGCAGCAATCATTGCCTTTGTGCTGGGCGTGCTGCCGAATATTCCAGGCTTTTTGAATGCGGCTTTTCCGGCCACTTTCCCTGAAACCTCGGACTTCTTCAAATTGATCTATACCTATGCCTGGTTTGTCGGCATCGCAATTTCTGCCCTCGTGTACGGTGTGCTCATGAGCAACAAACGCGAGCTTGTATCAGGCTTGGAGCAAAGAAGTAAAGCTTAGGTTTGCGAAGAAATAACTAGTGCATATTTCCGCTGGATTCGGGTTGCGATGCGAGGCGAACTGCTTGCCTTGCGGTCAGTTGCGCATGGGGTATCAAGCGTCGCAGCGCGCCCGAGGGCAGGGAGGAAACATGCAATTATTGTTTAACTTCCACGGAGTGAAGGAGCTTTTATGCAGGTATTGATTCGAGGCGGAACAGTCGTCAATGCAGACCGTCAGTTTCGCGCAGACGTCCTATGCGTCGATGGACAGGTCGCCGCTATTGGTGAAAACCTTCAAGCCCCGCCGGGGGCGCAAGTGATAGACGCTGGGGGACAGTATGTGATGCCCGGCGGCATCGATCCGCACACCCACATGCAACTGCCCTTCATGGGTACCGTGACCATGGACGATTTTTTCACCGGCACCGCAGCTGGGCTGGCCGGAGGAACAACGTCGATCATTGATTTTGTAATTCCTAGCCCGCAACAGTCGTTGCTGGAGGCCTACCAGACGTGGCGCGGCTGGTCCGAGAAATCGGCCTCGGACTATGGTTTTCACATGGCCATCACGTGGTGGGACGAGTCGGTCAAGCGCGACATGGGCACCCTGGTGCAGCAGGAAGGCATCAACAGCTTCAAGCACTTCATGGCCTACAAGAACGCCATTATGTGCGATGACGAAACCCTGGTTAATAGCTTCAAGCGTGCGCTTGAACTTGGGGCCATGCCGACGGTACATGCCGAGAACGGTGAGTTGGTGTTCATGCTGCAAAAAGAAATCGCGGGCATGGGAATCACCGGGCCGGAGGGCCATCCGCTGTCGCGCCCGCCCGCCGTGGAAGGCGAGGCCGCCAACCGAGCCATTGCCATCGCCGATGTGCTGAATGTGCCGATCTACGTGGTGCACGTTTCATGTATCGAGGCGGCGGAGGCCATTGCTCGGGCTCGCGCCCGTGGTCAGCGGGTGTACGGCGAGGTGCTGGCCGGCCATCTGGTTGTAGACGACAGCGTATACCGCCATCCCGACTTTGCCACCGCCGCCGCCCACGTTATGAGCCCTCCGTTTCGGCCCAAAGGCCATCAGGAATTTTTGTGGCGTGGCCTGCAATCGGGCAATCTGCACACCACGGCGACTGACCACTGCACCTTTTGCGCGGCGCAAAAAGCGGCCGGAAAAGACGACTTTGCCAAGATTCCCAATGGCTGTGGCGGAGTGGAAGAACGCTTGGCGGTCATCTGGGATGCCGGGGTGAACACCGGGCGACTCACCCCAAGCGAGTTCGTGGCCATCACTTCGACCAATGCGGCAAAACTGTTCAATATCTATCCGCAAAAGGGCAGCGTCTCAGTGGGCGCTGATGCCGATCTTGTCGTCTGGGACCCGCAAGGTACCAAGACGCTGTCCGCCAAAACGCAGCATAGCAAGGGCGATTTCAATATTTTCGAAGGTCGTACGGTGCGGGGTATCCCCAGCCATACCTTGAGTCAGGGCAGCCTGGTGTATGTGCAGGGCGATCTGCGCGCCGAACAGGGGGCCGGTCGTTATGTCAAACGCCCCGCATTTGGCAGCAACTTCGACGCGGCTCGCAAACGCGCCGAGAGTAACTCGCCCAGTGCCGTATCGCGTTGACACCAATTTGATTACGTATTTCTCTTCAGGGGAGCACCACCATGAATTCAACGGCCATTCAGAACATTGACACTTTGCGCGTCAACGGGGAGCGTTTGTGGGCCTCCCTCATGGAGTTGGCCCAGATTGGTGCGACCAAGAAAGGCGGCGTTTGTCGACTGACCTTGACCGACCTTGATCGGCAAGGGCGTGATCTCGTCATTCGCTGGGCCAAAGAGGCCGGCATGAGTGTCGTGATCGATAAAATCGGTAACGGCTTCATGCGTCGCGCCGGGCGCAACAACAGCCTGCCGCCCATCGTGGCCGGCAGCCACATCGATACGCAGCCTACCGGCGGCAAGTTTGACGGCAACTTTGGCGTGTTGGCGGGCCTTGAAGTGGTGCGCACCCTGAATGATCTCGGCATCGAGACCGAAGCCCCGATCGAGGTCGCCTTTTGGACCAACGAAGAAGGCTCGCGCTTTGTTCCGGTGATGATGGGCTCGGGCGTATTTGCCAAGGCCTTTACACTGGAACATGCCTATGCGGCCAAAGATACCGAAGGCAAATCGGTCAAAGACGAACTGACCCATATTGGCTATGTCGGAGATCAGGAGCCGGGCGACCACCCCATCGGTGCGTATTTTGAAGCGCACATCGAACAGGGCCCGGTGCTGGAAGACAACGACATCACGATTGGTGTGGTGCAAGGCGTACTCGGCATCCGCTGGTTCGACTGCACCGTGACCGGAATGGAAGCGCATGCCGGCCCCACACCGATGGCGCTGCGCAAGGATGCCATGCAAGTTGCAACCTATCTGATGCAGGAAGTGGTGGCTGTCGCGCTGCGTCATGCTCCGCACGGACGCGGCACCGTAGGCATGGTGCATGTTCATCCCAATAGTCGCAACGTCATACCGGGAAGCGTGAAGTTCTCCATCGATTTGCGCAACGCCACCGATCCTCTTGTCGATCTGATGGCCGACGAAGTCAAGGCCTATGCCGCCAAACTGAGTGAGGACACCGGCTTGGGCATCCAGATTGAGCTGGTGTCGAGTTACCCGGCGCAGGGTTTCCACAGTGAATGTATTGACGCCGTGGCCCGGGCGGCCAAAAAGCTGGGTTACTCCAACATGCCTGCCGTCTCAGGTGCTGGTCATGACGCGGTCTATATGGCCAACCTGGCGCCTACCGGCATGATATTCATCCCGTGCAAGGATGGCATCAGCCACAACGAGATTGAAGACGCCAAACCCGAACACATCACCGCAGGTTGCAATGTGCTACTGCACGCCATGCTGGAGCGTGCTGGGGCCTGAGCGCGGTTCTGCTCTGGGGGCACAAGCTTGCGCCCCCAGGAATTGTGTGCCTGGAGTTGCGGCGATTTGCAATAACGGGTTGGATCAGGTGGTTTCGAGACCCAATCCGTCTGGGTATGCAAACAAGACCAAGGTGGGAATCAGCCTCGCGTTCGCGACCTTCTCGAGACCTCAATCGGTTGGAATTGAACCGTGGGGCCTACGCCTACCTTTTAACCAGGGAACGGCCGGTCGTGTATTGCTTACGACCGGCTCTGCCCGACCCAGCCGACCTTCAGGCTTTTGAAAAGCAGTCCTTCATCACCACGGTCCAGCGGTGTTGTCATAGCGATGCCTGCCTAATACCCGATTAGGTTCCACGTCGTCGCGAATAATCCATAAGTTTCTGATATCGGTAGTCTCGCGCTAAGGTAGGCGCAACCTCCGCAATAGCTGTCAGACAATGACCCAATTCACGCGGCGCCCACCGTTGGTTTTCGATGACTTCGTTCAAGAAGATCAATGCATCCGTTGGGAAACGTCCTGCCAATCCCGATTGGTGCAGTGCATGAACAACATAGTCGGGGTGCTCAATCGGTCGTAGCCAGTTAAGGACAGCGGAAAGCGCGGCGGGAAACTCCCCGCGCGCTGCAATACTTAGGCGAGCCAAGGATTCAGCAATGTTGTTTGAGGCAAGATCTCTCGATTTAGGCCAAACCTGGTGCCAGAACGGCTGGACGCGATTTTTCCAGTAGCCTTCTCGTTGCTCCCCGGCGCTTTCGAGAGCTTGCGAGAGCGCCTGCGCTACCTCCTGCAAGCCCTCTTGCGGCAAGGCACCAATCGCTGACTGGAAGTCCTCTGGGGTATAGGTGTCCGCAGGGTCCAATGCGGCGTAGGTGAGAAACGCCGCGAATTGGCGACTGTGCTCTCCAAGATCTGCGTAGTGAAGTGCAGTAGAGAGAAACTGCGGTTTGAATGCGATCATGAGCGGTCGGTAGAGCCGAGGGGACCAGAGGAAGCCTTCCCAGACTGCCTTGGCTTCATCG
>JANNNT010000176.1:0-2219 GCA_031398685.1 Rhodocyclaceae bacterium
GCTCTGGTCGACAATGCGATACCCGTTGCCGCCGAAGAAGGCGTTCATGTTGTCGAAATAGCCCCGTCCGCCATAGATGAACACACTGTCGTAGCCCTCGGCGTTGAACTGCTGGCCCAGACTGGCATAGCCGGTTTCCCGGCCGATACGCTTGACGATGGAGCGACCGGGCGTCGGCGGAATGGACAGGGTGATGGCCTCAAGCCCCCGGTCGGTACGCGTGCCGGTCGCGTAGAAGTTGCTGAAGAACAGGCTGTGCTTGCGCAACTCATCGAGATTGGGGGTCAATCCACGGCTGTTCCCGAAGCTGCCGAGGTATTTGGCGCTGAGACTTTCGATGGTCACCAGCACCACGTTCAAACGTTGCGCCTGGCCCGGGTTGTCGATCACCCGGCGGACGTCCTCAGGATCGTTGCCGACGAAATGCGCATTCGCTTCCCTGATTTCATCGCGCAGCAGTTCGGCGACCTGATCGTCCGGCAGGGTGGCGTAGAACTGCGGGTAATCCAGCTCATTGTTGCGAAACGCTGCGAAAAACTGGAACGGTCCGTTGCTTGCCAACTCGCGCTGGTAGGCGTTGCCGCCCAGGCCGCGCGGAAAGTTCTGCCCGAGCAGGACGCTGCTGACGCCGAGCATCAGTACCAAACCAGCCAGGGCCAGGAAGGCGCGAGGTTTGGGCAGCGGTGGAGCGGCCAGCGCCGCCTTGACCGGTTTTCTGAGGCCGATACCGATCCCGATGGCAAGGACGGCCAGCCCGGCCAGGATCGGGAAGATCGGGTAAGACTCAAGGACATTGTTGATTACCTCCGTCGAGTAGACCAGGTAATCAACAGCGATGAAGTTGAAGCGCACGCCAAACTCGTCCCAGAACAGCCATTCCGCGACGGCGGTGAACAGCATGGCAAACAGCATGAGGACAAAGAGGGTGTGTAGCGCTCGTTGGTGCCATTTCCGCCGCCAAAGGCCGTTCGGGCAGAGCAGTAGATAGATGGCCAGCGGGGCGCTGACATAGAGCAGAAAGCCCAGATCGTAGGCCAGGCCGACCCCATAGAGACGGAACAGATCCCACAATCCGACCTCGGCTTCGGCCAGATGACTTACCAGCAGCACGCTACGTGTCAGGAAGAACACGCTCAGCCAGGCGAGCAGGACGATAGACAGGTAGCGAAGCTGGCTAGATCGGACAAGGGGCAACGTCCGACAAACGTCCTCGCTGGCTAGCAACGAGGACGTCGGTTCGTTACTTGCAGATAAAGCTAGCTTCATCCTCCAGCGAACCGGTGCCACCATAGGTTGCCACAGTGGGATAGACGCACAAGGGGCGGGTGCGCCTGGCTGACCAGTCGGCCGGGACGTCCTTGTTGTCGCCGCCCGGATTTCCCTTGCTGCGCGCGCTGGCGACGATCCGTTCCGGTGCGATGCCTTGCTCGACCCATTTCACCAGCGGTGTGACAGGATCGAACTGATCGGTTGCTGGGCCACCCCGGCAATGATCCATCCCCGGGACACGGAAGAAACGCGCGTGACCGGAGGCATCGCCTCCGTTGTTCTTCTGAACCGCCTTGAGCCAGCTTTCGGTGTCATTCACCGAGAAAATGGGGTCGCTTACGCCGTGGAAAACAAGAATCTTGCCACCACGGGCGTTGACCCTGGACATGTCGCCTGCATTCGGCGGCGTCATGAATTCCATGCCGCTTTGCCTGAAGGCTTCGTCCTTGGCCTTGACCATGGCCAGCATCCGGTCGACCGGGGTGCCCAGGGCAAAACGCGCATCGTCAAACCCCTTGGCCGCTTGCGGCGGAACCGACCAGATGAAGGCAACCGCACTGGCGTCACGCTGTATCGGTGCCGTGAATTCCCAGTTGGCTACGCCGTCACCGGCCAGCCCCGCATCAATCGGGAAACTCGCGTAGAAAGGTTTTCCGTCGCTGGTCACCGCGCCGCTAAAGATTGCCGCAATGGCCTTCTTCTGGGCCGCGCTCAGGCAATTGCCGGTACGTTCGGCGGCGCAGGTCGGAACATCGGCCATGAAGTCGAACTTGGCCTGGCACGCACCGCTATCCTGAATCATGCCGTCGCGCGCGCCATCAAGCGCGTCGCACTTGGCGAGCACGGCGTTGACCACGGTCTGCCGTTCGGGTCGGGTGAACGCCGTCGACAGATCCTTTAGATTCGTCGCCACCGAGGCGTACTGCTGTGCCCCAAAGATACTGGCGATT
>JANNNT010000197.1:0-2285 GCA_031398685.1 Rhodocyclaceae bacterium
CTGATCTCTCACTTCATCGATTCTGTCGACGCTGACCTGGCCGCCGTATCGACCGAAGCCCCAGTTAGGCGACGCGCGCCGGAAAACACTGCAAGACCGCCCAGCACTGACCACCATGGCGCAGCCGAGCGCACTGCAATACGCAACGTCTTCACCGCAAAACAGCCTCCGAAATCGCGGGCAGAGCTTTGGCTGCTTGTTGGTTTGACAGCGTTAGCCGCGCTGGGGATTGGCGCTTATTTCTGGTGGCAGCTGCAATCCGTTTCTGTCGGCTCACTGGCGCGATCAGCTCAGCCGCAGGGCGCAGCACCAACGGTACCGGTTCAGGCCCCGGCACTGGCTGTAGCTGAAGCAGCGAAACCCGCGCCTGAACTATTGACCACCCCAGTTCCGCTCGCTCCGAAAGCCGCCTCGAGTCTCGCACGGTCAACCGAGCGAGCAGCGCGCCCGCAGAGGCCACCGGCGAGCACGTCGCCGGCCGACCCGGACAGCCCGGTTCGGCTCAGCAAAAACCAGCCCAAAGCAAACCAGATGCTTGAACGGGCCTATGATTCTTTGCAGGCGGGGCAACTGAATGAGGCGCAACGCGGCTATGAGCAGGTGTTGCGTAGCGATTCAAAAAACACCGACGCCCTGCTTGGCCTGGCCACCATCGCCGCCCTTCAGGGACAAACTGAACGGGCTCAGGCGTATTATCTGCGCGCCCTTGAATCCGACCCCAACGACCCCACGGCTCAAGCCGGTGTGATCAGCACTCGAGGGCAAGCTGACCCTGGGCAATCCGAAAGCCGTTTGAAAACCGCCCTGGCCAGTCAAGCGGATTCTTCTGCATTGCATTTTGCACTGGGCAACCTGTATGCCCGTCAACTCCGCTGGAGTGAAGCGCAGCAAGCCTACTTCCGGGCCTACTCGATCGAACCGGACAACGCAGATTTCATCTTCAATATGGCCGTCAGCCTCGATCACTTGCACCAGAACAAACTGGCCGCGCAGTATTACCGGATGGCACTTAACGCCACGGGGGCAATCAAGGCTTCGTTTGACAGAAACCAGGCCCAAAACCGCGTCCTTGAACTGCAGCCGTGATTCTGGCACGCTTTCATTGTCTTCATTCGCGTTCGCTCCAAACCCACTGATGAACGCTTCCTCTCCGCACCAACGACAACTTGGTCAGGTTCTGATCGCCAAGGGCATCCTCAGCGAGGATCAGCTGCGGATCGCCCTGCTCGAGCAGATGAAGTCCAATCAACCGGTCGGCAAGTTGCTTGTTTCGCTGGGCTTCGTATCGGAGGCCACCTTGCGCGACGCGCTTTCCGAAAGTCTCGGCAAGCAGAGCATCGACCTCTCCAACGCCATCATCGACCCCTCGGCGCTGACCCTGGTGCCGCGCGAACTGGCCAAACGACACCATCTGCTGCCCCTCGACTACGACGCCGAAAATCAGCGTCTGACCATCGCCTTGTCCGACGTCAACGACATTGTCGCCCTCGACAAGATCCGCGGGCTGACCCACGACGACATCGAGATCGACACGCTGCTGGCCGGCGAAACCGAAATCGATCGCGCGATCGACCAGGCCTATGGCTACGAGTTGTCGATCGACGGCATCCTGCACGAAATTGAAACCGGGGAAATCGACTTCCGCGGGCTGCAATCGTCCGCCGACGAATACAGTCAGCCGGTCGTCCGACTGATCGACTCGCTGCTCACCGACGCCGTAAAACGCGAGTCCTCCGACATCCACTTCGAGCCGGAAATCGGTTTTCTGCGCATCCGCTACCGTATCGACGGCATGCTCAGGCAGGTGCGTTCGTTGCATCAGTCCTACTGGCCGGCGATGGCGGTACGCATCAAGGTCATCAGCGGCATGAACATCGCCGAAACGCGCGCACCGCAGGATGGCCGCATCACGCTCAACATGCGCGGCCGGCAGATTGATTTTCGCGTTTCTGCGCAACCGACGATTCACGGCGAAAACATCGTCCTGCGCATTCTTGATCGCCAAAAAGGCCTGGTACCGCTCGAAGGCCTGGGCTTGACGGAAAGGCAGCTGGATCAGCTCAAGCTGATGATCGCCCGCCCGGAAGGCATCATCCTGGTCACCGGCCCGACCGGCAGCGGCAAGACGACGACCCTCTACGCGGGGCTGTCGCGCATCAACAGCACCGACAAGAACATCATCACCATCGAGGATCCCATCGAGTACCAGCTCCACGGCGTCGGTCAGTTCCAGGTGAATCCGAAGATCGAGCTCACCTTCGCCAGCGGCCTGCGGTCCATCCTGC
>JANNNT010000206.1:0-2492 GCA_031398685.1 Rhodocyclaceae bacterium
GTTGGTCGACAGGGCAACCAGCATGGTGCACATGAACATCTGGAACATGCTGTGATAGAGGCGCAGCCGATTGACCGAGAGGCGTCCGTGATCGTGTTCGATGCGCATGTAGGGGCGCGAGAAAAGCGACGTGGTAAAGCCGACCAGTGCCGTCAGTGCAATCAGGAAAACGTTGAGCGGGTCGACGAAGAATTGTTCGTCGAACAGGGTCATGGGCCCGTTGCTGATGACGCGTATGGTCAACATTCCTGCGGCGATCAGCGTGAGCAGGCTTCCTGCCGAGTTGATTTCCGGCGCGCCGCGTCGGTGACCGAAGAGCGCCAGCAACAAGCCGGTGGCAAAGGGAACGGCGAGAACAAAAGCCAGTTCGATCATTCTTCCTTGGTCCTCTCCATGTGGCGGATATCGAGGCTATCGAACTGTTGCCTGATATGAAAAAAGAAGACGCCGAGGATGACCATGCCGACCATTACGTCGAGCGCAATGCCGAGTTCAACGACCATCGGCATGCCGTAAGTGGCGCTGGTGGCGGCGAAAAAGAGACCGTTTTCCATGGCCAGGAAGGCGATCACCTGCGGCACCGCCTTGCTGCGCGTAATCATCATCAGGAAAGCGAGCAGTACGCAAGCCAGCGCAATGCCAATGGTGGCGCGTGTGATGGTGCCTGAAAGTTGCGATATGGGCTGTGCCACGTTGAAGGCGATGACCACCAGCGCAATGCCGGCGAGCATGGTGGTCGGTATGTTGAGCAGCGTTTCGATGTCCCATTTGACCGACAGCTTGCGGATCAGGCGATGCAGGATGTAGGGCAGGGCGATGACCTTGAGTAACAAGGTGAGCCCCGCTGACCATAGAAGATGATTCTGCTTGGTGGTGATCGCGACGATCAGGGTCGATACAAAAAGCACCAAACCTTGCAGCATGAACAGATTGATCAATGTCAGGACGCGGCGCTGCGCCAGCATGGCGAAGCCGAGCAGCAACATGATCGCCGCACACAGGTTGATTATCTGACCGCTGAGAGGAATCGCCTGGATCAGCGAGGAACTCATTGCCCGGTCTCCAGCAGCAAGTGAACCAGCATGGCCAGCACGGCGAGCAGGAAAGCGGTACCGAGGAATTCCGGCGCACGAAAAATACGCATCTTGGCACTCAGCGTTTCAATCAACGCGAGCAGGAAACCGCCCAGCGCCAGTTTAAAAACCAGGATGGCACCGGCGATGGCGAGGGAAATCGGGTCGGCGGTTTCGGGTATGCCAAAGGGGAAAAACAGGGCGATGCCCAGGCAGGAATAGGCGAACAGCTTGAGGCTGGCGGCCCATTCGATAAGCGCCAGGTGGCGGCCCGAGTACTCCAGGATCATGGCCTCGTGAATCATGGTCAGTTCGAGGTGGGTCGTCGGGTTGTCGATCGGTACGCGGGCGTTTTCCGCCAGCGAAACCATGGAGAAAGCGACGCCGGCAAAAGCCAGGCTCGGATAAATCACAAAATCACTGTGCGCCAGCGTTTCAACGATGGTCGATAGCGAGGTCGACCCCGAGATCAGTGAGGCCGTGAAAAAGACCATCAACAAGGCCGGTTCGGCAAGGAAGCCGATCAGCATTTCGCGCCGCGAGCCGAGCGAGCCGAATGAGGTGCCAACATCCATGCCAGCCAGAGCGATGAAAACACGGGCCAGGGCGAAGAGGCCGACGAGGGCGATAGCGTCGGCGGCCGGGGAGAAAATCAGGTCGGTGGATAGCGTCGGAACGATGGCCGAGGCCAATGCCATGCACGAAAAAATGATGTAGGGCGCCGCCCGGAACAGTGACGAGGCGTTGTGCGCCAGCAGCACGTCTTTGTGGAACAGCTTGCTCAGGGTGTAATAGGTCTGCAGCACGGGCGGTGCCGAGCGGTTCTGCAGCCAGGCGCGGCACTGATTGACCCAGCCATTGAGGATAGGCGCCAGGACGAGAGCGATGACGAGTTCCAGCAGTTGGGCAAAGAGGGCGTAGAAGTTCATCCGCGGGTCAGTACCAGAAGGGCCAGCAGCGTGACAAAGCTGTACAGCAGGTAGATCGCGATGCGGCCCTGTTGCAGAAAGGCGATGAGTCGCGTACCGCGCTCGACAATCCTGGCAATCGGCAGATAGAGCCAATACCAGAACGGATCTTCGACAATGCTGCGGTAGCGTGGCTGGGTATCGAAGGGCGACGGGTGCTCGCGTGTTCGCTTGAAGAAGGGCGAGAAGATTCTGCGAATGGGTTGGCCGAAGCCCTCGGCGGTGTCCTGCATGCGGCTGGTCTGCAGCGGGAAGCCGCAGTCCCAGGCCGCAACACGCTTCAGCCGTCCGTGGAAGTAGCGGTGAACCGCCCAGAAGACGAGGGGTATGAATACGGCGAGACTGCCGAGGAAAATGGCCGGGCTGTAGCTGGCCCGAACCTCGCTGATCGGGGCCAGCAGCCACCAGTCGTGGCTGCTGGCCGTGAATCCGAGGCCGCTGCCGACGAGCA
>JANNNT010000231.1:0-1865 GCA_031398685.1 Rhodocyclaceae bacterium
CCCGGCCCTCTGCCGTCGCCAAGGCACAGCGTTCGGCTCATGCCAAAAACAAGGATGCCACGGGACTCGCCGACGACGGTTTGCCCCTCCACAGCTTTCGCACTTTGATGCACGACCTGGCGACCCTGACCTACAACATCACCCACACGGCGCTCAATCCAAAAGCCAAGATCATTCTCACCACCCGGCCTACGCCCCTGCAGGAAAAAGCCTTCAAACTACTTGGCGTCAACCTGCCGCGTACCCAGTAGCCAATCCGACGAACGAACGTAACCAAATGAAAATACAAACTATTATTTCTCTATTACACCGAAGTTCGGACTAATGGATGGTCAGGTACCCACGTGGTGTTCGATGAACAACTTCACCGCATCAGCACTGATATCCATCACTTCAACCCGCTGCGGCAGATTCTCGATGCCTTGCATGGCCACTGGACGCTCAGGCTGACGCCCAAGCGCTTCGACGATCGTTTCTTCAAACTTAGCCGGCAACGCGGTTTCCAACACCACCATCGGCCTATCCGGCGTGCGCTGGTCAAGCGCGACCTTGAGTCCGTCCGCCGTGTGCGTATCGACCATCACACCGTACTTTGCGAAGGTCTGTCGAATCGTCGATAGCCGGTCAGCGTGACTACTCTTCCCTGAAACAAAGCCGAACTTTGGCAGATCGGCAAAGCAAGGCATTTTTGAGAGGTCAAAGCCGCCACCGGAATCGACCTTTGCCCACAGCTCGCGGATAACCGCCGGATCGCGCCCGACGAGATCAAAAACAAAGCGTTCGAAGTTGGAGGCTTTGGAGATGTCCATCGACGGGCTGGACGTGGCGTGAGTCTCAGCCGTTCCACGCGGACGGTAGACGCCGGTACGGAAAAACTCGTCGAGCACATCATTCTCGTTGGTGGCCATCACCAGGCGACTGATCGGCAAACCCATCATGCGTGCGATATGGCCGGCGCAGATATTACCAAAGTTGCCGGATGGAACGGCAAAGTCGACCTGCTCATCATTGGATCGGGTCGCCGCAAAGTAGCCTTTGACGTAATAAACGACCTGGGCCGCAACGCGCGCCCAGTTGATCGAATTCACCGCGCCGATCTTATACGTGGCTTTGAAGACGTGGTCGTTGAACACCGCCTTGACGATATCCTGAGCATCGTCAAACACGCCACACACGGCGATGTTGTAGATGTTTTCATCCTGCAGCGAGTACATCTGCGCACGCTGGAAGGCACTCATCTTACCGTGCGGCGAGAGCATGAATACGCGCACGCGGTGCTTGCCACGCATCGCATATTCGGCCGCCGACCCGGTATCACCTGAGGTCGCTCCGAGAATGTTGATTTCTTCGTCCTTCTTCTCCAGAACGTACTCGAAGAGATTGCCGAGCAACTGCATGGCCATATCCTTAAAGGCCAGTGTCGGGCCGTTGGATAGTCCCAGAAGCCCCAATTCTGGCTCAAGCCAGTGCAACGGCGTAATTTCGCGCGCATCGTCGCCCGCACGACCATTGCAATACACGTCAGCGGTATAGGTTTTATCGACCAGCCCCTTAAGATCGGCGGAAGGAATATCGTCAATGAACTTTGACAACACGACGAAGGCCAGATCGGCGTAAGACAGCTCGCGCCATTGATCCAGTTCGATGCGCGTTATCTGCGCGTAGGATTCCGGGAGATAGAGACCGCCATCAGGCGCGAGCCCGCCGAGCAGGATTTCAGTGAAGGTTTTTCTGGGCGAATTCTGCGAATCGCCGCGAGTCGAAATGTAGCGCATGGTCATGGCCGGAAGGGCGAAACGACAGGATTTCGCGAAGCAGCAAGTTTACCATGCCCTCCCCTCACCCAATCATATCCTCATGCAGGA
>JANNNT010000310.1:0-1547 GCA_031398685.1 Rhodocyclaceae bacterium
AAGCAAACGTCAACAGCCGGACCGTATTGAATTTACCGCACGACCGCTGGTTGCTGCTGGCTTCCGGCCCGGGCATCGGCCCGGCCATCCTGTTCTGGGGCAAGTTGCTGTTCCTAGTTGTCGTCGCGCTCGCCCTCGGACGGTTCAGCGGACTGCCAATCAGGACGCGGCAATGGGTCCTGCTGGCACTGGGGCTCACCCAGGTCGCCTGGTGGGCCGCGGCATTGGTGATTGCCTGGTTTTTCGCCTTTTCCCTACGCGGCAAATCGGCCGCGAAAGTCGACGAAAAATCGAGTTCACGATGGCTGTTCAATTTACGTCAACTCGCTCTGGTGGCGCTGACCATCGCCCTGCTCAGCGTGCTGTTCTTTGCCGTACAAGGCGGCCTGCTCGGCCAGCCGGACATGCAGATGGCCGGCAACAACTCCAGCTTCAACCAGCTCAATTGGTACCTCGATCGCGCCAATGCCGAGTTGCAAAGCGCCTGGGCGCTGACACTGCCGATCCTCGTCTATCGCGGCCTGATGCTGGTGTGGGCCTTGTGGCTGGCCTGGTCGCTCCTGTCGTGGCTCAAGTGGGGCTGGAACGCGTTCGGCAGCGGTGATTTGTGGCGGCGCAAGCTGAAGGTCGTAACACCAGCGGAAGTGCAACCGAAAGATGATGCAGCGACTTGAAAACAATAGGGGTTCAAGCCCCTATTGTTTCCCGATGGTCAAACAGCCCCTTTCACTGCCCCGGAACGTCCGCCAAAGGGCAACCCGCAAAGGCAAGCCACGGAAGCCGCATGCTTGCTTGCGCTCGGAGCATCACCCCGAAGATGCCCGCAGTCATTGGCCTACAGGAACACCCCGCCCGACGCCTCAATGCGTTGCGCGTTGATCCAGCGGTTGTCCTCGGATAGCAACGATGCAATCACGCCGCCGATATCGTCTGGCAGGCCGACGCGACCCAGCGCCGTCTGGCTGGCGATGAAGGCGTTGAGCTGCGCGTTGTCGCGCACCGCGCCACCGCCGAAATCGGTTTCGATGGCGCCCGGCGCCACCACATTGACCGCAATGCCACGCGCACCGAGTTCCTTGGCCATGTAACGCGTCAACACTTCGATGGCGCCCTTCATCGCGCCATAGGCCGCGTAACCCGGCAGGGCGAAACGGGCCAGACCGCTGGACAGATTGACGATACGGCCCCCACCGGCGATCAGCGGCAGCAGGGTCTGGGTCAGGAAGAACGGGCCTTTGAGGTGGATGTTCATCAGTTCGTCGAACTGTGCTTCGGTCGTCTCGGCAAATGAAGCATGAATGCCGATACCGGCGTTATTGACCAGAAAATCGAAGCGCTCGCGTTGCCAGTGAGTGGCGAGCGCCGCTTTGATTTCGCCGGCGAAGGCGGCAAAACTCTCGCTCCGTCCCACATCCAGTGGCAGGGCAACGGCGCGACCACCGAGCGCGACGATCTCGGCCACGGCGGTCTCGGCTTCCGCCTGCTGGCTGCGGTAGGTGAGGATCACATCCACTCCTTTGCGCGCCAGATGCAATGCGGTATTGCGG
>JANNNT010000366.1:0-6366 GCA_031398685.1 Rhodocyclaceae bacterium
TCCGGGAAAGCCAGCGATGCCGAGATCAAGGAGTTTTCAGCCATGCCGCGGGACATTGGGCCTGCGCGCGGGAAAGTTTTTGACGTGCTGCTGGCAACCACGAGCAAATAACAAAAGGTTTGCCGCGCCTACCTCGACGGAGGGAACCAATCCGTATTAACCGCTGAATTTGGCGGTTAATACGGATGTACAGCTATTACGAGAAATGGGAGCACCCCAGTCGATGTCTCCCTCTGCTGCTTTGGCGGCCTTCTGCCCGCCCACTCCGGCGGGCTTTTCTTTGGGGGCGTATGCTCTACACGCTGGCACTGCAGGACGCGGGGGAACTACTGCGGAGGAGCTGGCGAAACTGGTACGGGAGCAAGACGAGGTGTTAAAGCATATCGAATCACGGATGCATTAGAGCATGTTGCCAGCGCTACCAATGCGCTGCCGAAATATCATCCTGCGCCAAAGCTCTAGGGGTAAACGCGACAAGCACCAGCATGGTTACTGCATGCAGGGTAATAGCGAGCAGTCGCCACATCGAAATATCATCGTCTTCAATAAGATCTTGCATGGCTGGCTCCGAGAAAAAGACAATTTACCTTGAGCCGTTTAGAGCATCAGTGCGATAAATCACAACTTAGCCCCAATTGTTCGAATGAAGTCGTATTTTTTCTTTGCAACATACCGACCGGCTGCGATGGCCGGTCATCTGGACACCTGGATACATCAATTTAGTGTGCAGGGATCGAGTGTTTTCTTGAGGGTGAGTTCCTGCTTTGGTGGGTTGATCCAGGCGGCGATGGGCAGCGTGGGAGGTTGAGGGCTCTTGCTCTTGTCGTTTCGGGTTGGCGAGAAAGGCGGCATCCAGGGTCTTGGCCCGTTGCTTGAACAGCGTTTTGGCCTGCCCATGGTGGCCGGCAGCCGGCGTCATCAAGCCGATGCCGGAATGGCGATGGTGGTCGTTGTACCAGCGGAAGATCCAACAAGCCATCGGCGTTTCAAAAGGGGGGCGAGGCGAAGCGGCGGCGGCTTTGCACCATTATGTCGAGGAAATGAAGGCCAACGGTCTTATCAACAAAGCGCTGGGTTGCCATGGTATCCAGGGCGCTTCTGTTGCGCCTGCTGCCTAACTTTTCAAAGAGCGAACCGGAATCCAATGCCCGTTGTTTTGTTTATAAAGTCAATCGCGGACACCTTGTCGAAGGTTTTGCCGACCCTGCCGATGTCCAGTGACCCTCGCTGATTTAGTTCGCGTGATAGTCCGGTTCGCAA
This sequence comes from Rhodocyclaceae bacterium, assembly GCA_031398685.1. Lineage (GTDB taxonomy): Bacteria > Pseudomonadota > Gammaproteobacteria > Burkholderiales > Rhodocyclaceae > Propionivibrio. The sequence continues at coordinate 1,261 of JANNNT010000366.1, forward strand.
GGTATACTCTGCCTGTTCGCTTGGCGTTCCTGCCTGCGCTAGCTTGAACCCTTTCACAATAGACTCATTGCCATCCCTGAAGAATGAAGCCCCTGTCGACAATCTGGCAGCCGACTTGCCGTCCTGATGAGTAAGCCAGACACCGGGAATCCGCAGGTTTTTCGCGGCATCGTGATGGTCATGACCGCGGTTGCGATTTTCTCCGTCGTTGATCTCCTATCGAAATACCTGACGCGCTTCTATCCGATCGCTCTGATCGTTTGGGCGCGCTTCACTTTCCATTTGCTGCTGGTGATTGTCTTTCTCGGTCCTCGTTTTGGTCTTGCGCTGGCACGAACGGCCCGGCCCGGCGCGCAGGTTTTGCGTGGTTTGTTGCTGGTGATCGGCTCGGTATTTTTCGTCAGTGCACTGAAGTACATGCCGCTCGCCGAATCGACATCAATCGCCTATTTGGCTCCGCTGCTTGTTACCCTGATGTCCGTCATATGTCTCAAGGAAAAGGTTGAATCGGCGCGTTGGATCGCTGTCCTGTGCGGATTCATTGGCGTCCTTACCATCATCCGTCCAGGCAGCAACGTCTTCACTTGGGCCGTGCTGCTCCCGATGGGAAACGCGCTTGCCTTCGCGTCCTACCAGATTCTCACGCGTCGACTGGCCGGCCTGGAGAGCCCCTATACGTCGATATTCTATGCCGGTCTGATCGGCACTCTACTTCTCACCATCACACTGCCCTATTGCTGGGTACAGCCGAAAAATGGCCTGCACGCCGCCGTCTTCATTATCATTGGGATCCTCGGCGGACTCGGCCATCTGATCTTGATCAAGGCGTACGAGCATGCCCCCGCGTCTCGTCTGGCTCCTTTCAGCTACTCGCAACTGATCTGGGTGGCACTCATTGGCTATCTGGCATTTGGTGATTTCCCTGACACCTGGTCGCTGCTCGGGATCGCTATTCTTGTGGCCAGCGGCATCTACACCGCCAGTCACCAGCGCAAATCAGACCGGCTCCTCCGCGCCGCAACGACGAACGTCTCGTTGCGTTTCGAGCGGAACAAGACCTAAAGAGCGCGAGACGCGTTGTACGTTGAGCGTGGAGAGAAAGCCACACCACCAGGCCATACCACGGTAGGCCATGTAGGTTCCTACCTTGCCGTGCCTGCGCGTTGTCCGCAGCTGCTTTGCGCATGACAGCAAGAACGGGTCGGAAAGCTCGAGTGCCTCGGGCCACAGAAATCTACCGTAGTTCCGCATCAAGTGCGAGAGGTCCGTCACGAAATAAGGTGTCACGTCGCTCCTGGCGTGTTGCGTCACTACGCATCGACGGTGCGGAGCGACGTGAGTTACGACGACCGTCTTGCCATCGAACGGCGTGGCCAACACGCTGCCGAGCCAACCGACCGCCGTGCGATGAAGCCGTCCCGTATCGCGTGGCGGCAGCCGCTTTCCGCCATGGCCATTGGTCATCCAATAATCGCTGATCGAACGATTGGCGACAGTCATACAGGCCTCGGCGACATCAGCACCGTACAAATCAAAACCGCTCCAGAGCGTGTACCCGAGAATGCGCACCCCGTCCAGTTCAAGAACGCGCTTTTCCAGAAAGTGCACGCCCAGGTGCTCCCAGACCGGTTTTTCCAATTCGGACAACAACCCAAGGTGGGTGTCGCAGCAGTACTCGTGATGCGTACAACTGGCCACGTCCAGCCATTCGAGGCGCACGTGCGGATAGCCACTTCCCGTCAGTGCACCGACAGGAGGTGGCATTCAACGGCCATGCCGTTGACAGTGCAATCTTCAACGGTACATGCCGAAGGTGCCCCTTGCCCACTCGGAGCGTCTGCCCCCAGGGCCTTTCCGGCTCTTGACGAGGAACGCTAGCAAGGCTGCGATCGCGGATCGACTTTTTGCTATGCTAGCGGCTTTCCACTGGCCGGCGCCGCTGCCTGGAGCAGCGGACCCACTTTCCGGAGTAACACAGATGGCCTCTTTGCAAGAGCAGTTTTGGAAAGCCGGCCTAGTCGACAAAAACAAAGTCAAACTGGCTAACCAGGACCAGAGTAAGCAGAAGAAGGTCGAGCGCCGGACCGGCACACACATTGTCGATGAAGCGCGCCTGGCCGCACTCGAAACGCAACGCAAGAATGCCGAGCGGGCCCGCGAACTCAATGCCCAGCGCGATGCGGCGGCCACTCAAAAGGCGATCGGGGCGAAAATTACCCCGATGGTGCATAAAAATCGCCAGAGCAAGGGCGCCGGCGATATCGCCTACAATTTTACGTACGACAAGAAGATCGAACGGCTGTATGTGTCGGCCGCGGTCCAGGCGCATTTAATGGCCGGGCACCTGGTGATCGTCTGCCAGGGCGGCGCCACCGAATTGGTGCCCAGGATTATCGCCGACAAGATCGCCGAGCGCGATGCATCGCTCGTCGTGCGGGTGAACAGGGCCAGCGCCGAGATCGATGAGGACGATCCGTATGCCGCCTTCCAGATCCCGGACGACTTGATGTGGTAGCTCGGGCGCCTGCCTGGTGCGGACCGGGCAGTGCGGCAAGTGGGCCGGATGGTTGCAGATTCATCTGCAGCATCAACCCCTGGCGTTTGAAGGTAACAGCCGCCGCGAAGGGCCGCTTTCTCCGTTCGTAAATGTGTACTTCTGACCCAAAGCCCTACGGTTTGCGTCACGGAATCGAATTGTCCCAATCTGGGCTGGCCGGCGAGCGGTGCTCAATAATCACGGGTTCAAGCACGCTGGCGCTCGTCGAGCGCCGGCGATGAAACGGTCGCGATTCAGGACGACGAACGTTCCTGCACGGATGGCGTCTACACCTTGATGGGTATTGTCCCGGCATCGATGCTGTGGCGGGTGGCGGCATAAACGGCATCATGCGTGTCGCGAACGCCAGTATTGCTTGTGCCCGCCGTGTTGTCGTCCGCGCCCACCCTGGCCAACGGGTTCAACATTCATTCCATACCCGCCAGGCACGAGGAGAAACGAATGCGGAAGTTCAGCAAGAACCACGAGGCGCTCTTAAAGCTCTCGCCGGAGTAGTATCGCGTCACGCAGCAAAACGGTACTGAACGCCCTGGAACCGGTGAATATCTGGATACCCGGGAACCGGGTATCTATGTCGATATTGTGTCGGGCGAGCCGCTGTTCGCCTCGTCCGACAAATTTGAATCGGGATGCGGCTGGCCCAGCTTCACCAGGCCCATTGAACCTGCCAATGTCAACGAACTGCGAGACAACACACACGGCGTGATCCGCACCGAGGTGCGCTCGGCGCATGCGGACAGCCATCTCGGGCACGTATTTCCCGACGGTCCAAGGGACCGCGGCGGATTGCGCTATTGCATCAACTCAGCCTCGTTGCGGTTTATCCACCGCGACGATATGGCGGCTGAGGGTTTTGCGGCTTACTTGAACCAAGTGGAGGATGTCCAATGACTGAGGAACGCGCCGTTCTTGCCGGCGGTTGCTTCTGGGGCGTGCAGGACCTTATTCGCCGCTACGACGGCGTTTTGTCGACGCGGGTCGGCTACACGGGCGGCAGCGGTCCCCACGCGACCTATCGCAATCACGATACCCATGCCGAAGCCGTCGAGATCATCTTTGATCCTGCCCGCGTCAGCTATCGGCGGATCCTCGAGTTCTTCTTTCAGATTCATGACTCCAGCACGCGCAATCGCCAAGGCAACGACGTCGGGTCCAGCTATCGATCGGCGATCTTCTACACCAGCGACGAGCAGAGGCGGGTTGCCGAAGACACGATCGCCGACGTCGATGCTTCAGGCCTGTGGCCCGATAAGGTCGTTACCGAAGTCCTTCCAGCCAGCGACTTCTGGGAGGCCGAACCCGAGCATCAGGATTACCTCCAACGATTTCCCGGCGGCTATACCTGCCATCTCGTCCGGCCCCATTGGCGACTGCCGATTCGCGGCGATAAGCTTGCCAACGAGGCGTGACAGTCGATCACATTCCGATCCTCTAGCGCGAAAATGCGCCTGGGAGGAGGCAAACGCGAAAGGTGGTGACGTGATTGTTGACGCAGTGGACCTCATGTCAATGCGGAAGGATGCTGAAGAAATCTCCTGACCGCATCGACGATCAAACAACTTGAGCAATAAGTCGTCCCATAGGACATCAGCAACAGAAACAGAAACAGAAACAATGCACCGACAATCAAGCTCATGAAAACCCTTCACAACATGCCTCTTTCAATGCTCGATCTCGTTTCTGTACGAGAAGAAGGGACTGTGGCCGAAGCGCTTGCGATCTCCCTTAAGACCGCACAGCACGCTGAAACCCTCGGCTTCAAGCGTTACTGGCTGGCGGAACACCACAATATGCCAGGGATAGCGAGTTCGGCCACCGCCGTGCTCGTCGGATATATCGCTGGTGGAACTCAACGAATTCGTGTGGGTTCAGGCGGAATCATGTTGCCTAACCATGCGCCGCTGGTCGTCGCCGAGGCGTTTGGCACGCTAGCCGAGTTGTACCCCAATCGCATCGACCTAGGCTTGGGACGGGCTCCGGGCACCGACCAAATCACCATGCGAGCGCTGCGCCGGGAACGCGTGGAGAACGAAGCCGACTTTCCACGCGATGTAGCCGATCTCCAGCAATTACTGGCTGCACCACGAGCGGGCCAAGCCGTTGTTGCCATGCCTGGTGCCGGCACGAACGTGCCGATCTGGCTGCTAGGTTCGAGCCTGTTCTCCGCCCGAATGGCCGCGGAGCGCGGCTTACCCTATGCCTTTGCCTCACACTTCGCGCCCCGCTTGCTGCATCAGGCCATTGAGTTGTACCGCAGCCTCTTCCGTCCGTCGGAGTCGCTGGCTCAGCCTTACGTCATGATCGGTGTTCCGGTGATCGCTGCGCCGACCGATGATGAAGCGGAATTCTTGGCGAGCAGCACCTATCAGCGCGTCCTCGGTATTTTGCGAGGAGACCGTCGCCGCTTTCCACCGCCGGTTGAAGGCTTCATGTCAGATTTGAGTCAGCAAGAACGGGCCGCTATCGGCGATTTTCTCGGTGCCGGCGTTATCGGCGATCCGGACACCGTACACCGTGGCTTGACGGAACTTCTGCTTACCACGGCCGCG
>JANNNT010000376.1:0-3791 GCA_031398685.1 Rhodocyclaceae bacterium
CCGACAGTTGCTGTCGCTTCCCGGGCCAGCGTCGATCAGCGGGAGCAGCGCCAGGACGGGATTGACCAAACCCAGCGCCAGCGCACCGAACGTTCGCAAGGCCAGGCGACCCTTGTCGACACTGGCATCGGGTCGGGCAAAGCTGCCGCGCACATGGATCGGGCTGCGCAAGGCCAACGGACTAGTGTTCTTCGTTTTCTGATTGAGCGTCAGGTCCAGCTTCTCCTGCCCCAGATCGATGCTGCCGGTACCGATGATGGTGGTCACCTCGGTGTCGAAGACCAGCGCGTTGGCGTTCATGGTGCCCTTCCTGACGTCGAAGTCGGCCACTGCGCAACGCAATTTCACGCGTTTGTCGCCGGTCACGTTCAGTTCCATCATTTCCCAGAGATGCAGGCCAACTGTTTCCATCATCAACCGACTGATCTCGCCGCCGACAACAACCAGGCCGACTTTGCCGTTGGCGCCCGCCAGCATGCGCCTCACCGAGTTGCCATTTCCAGCGAGATCGAACTCGCCGTTGATCTGGCCAATACTGGCCTTGTTCAGCTTGGCCGTTGGGAAGAGTTTGGCGATGAGGATTTTTCTCGCCCGCACCTTGATGTGGGCCTGGATCGGGTCCGTTCGTCCATCGAGCGAAATCACGCCATTGAGGTGGCCGCCGGCGATGCCGAAATTGAGCGGATCAAGCGTCAATACGGAATCGCGCAAGCTCAGATGCGCATCAAGGTCTTCAAGCGGAAGTTCCCCGGAGCGAATGGTTTTGGCCTTCAGTGTCACCTCCGCGTCAACGCTGTCCCACCGGTCGGTCTTGAACGGCACGTCAGGCAACACGCGGGCCCGCGCGGGGGTCGGAGTGTCATTTTGAGAAGGCGGTGGAGCCGCCTGTATGGCGGCGTCCACGCTCCCCGGCCGGGAACCGATCAAGGGGCCAAGGTCTGCCAGATCGAGCAGATTCGAAACCAGCTCGGCTTTCATTACCGGACGTTTGCCGCCGGTATCGATCTGGAAAAAACCAGCGACGTCGCTGGCGCCGATACGACCCGAGAATTCCTCGTAGCGCCATGTTCGCTCGCTGTGCACGATGTGCCCTTCGGTCGCGTAGGGGCGCGTTTCCGGTAACGCGATACCGAGCAAGGGAAACAGATGCGCCAGACTCTGCCCGCGCAAGTCGAGGCGCATGTCGATCGCGGAAAACTGCAGCAGGCTGGTAATGGTGCCGTCGACCTTCGCAACAGTCTTGCCCACGGTGAACGCGGCGGTCAGCGGATAAGGCGTCTCGACATCACGCAAAGCCAGCACCGGCCCGCCGTTGCCACTCGCCTTGAAGGGCAAACCTTTGTATTGCCCCTGCGCGGCGAAGGCCAGCCCGGCTCCGGCGGGCTGCGTGCCTGCGGAAATCTCTGAGGACGAGAGTTCCGAGCGAATGCTGGTCTTGCCCGCGACATCATCGTAGGCGAGTGTTCCTTGATCGAGCGTCAGGCGACCGATCTGGATACGCGCGCTTTCGTCCTTCTGCTCAAGATCCAGCAGCCAGTTTTTTTTGCCGTCGGCGCTTTCCTCGAGAAAGATCACCGGACGCTTGAGCCGCACTTCAGGGAAAACGATGTCTCGTCGGAGCAGTCGCGACAGATCGATGGTGATTTCCACCTCGTCGGCGGAGACCATCTGCTTTTCCTTCGCCCAGGCCGGATTGGCGAAGGTCACCGCGCCGACGCGGATGCGCGGCAACGGCCAGGCAAACCTGACATCGATATCGCCGGCAATGACCAGTTCCCGGCCTGTCTTGTCCAGCGTCATGCGCTCGACTGGCTCGCGCAGCCAGTTCCAGCCCGAAATGGCGATAAATGAAACCGCCAGTACGACAGGCACCAGAACGATGCCGGCGATCCATTTGAACAAACGAAGCAACGTCATGGTGATCTCCCGTTCGGCGAATCATCCGCCTGCACTTGGCTCATACTCATACTCCATCCGCCGCCGAGCCTTGAACAATCCGGTGATCGCTCGCCGTCAGTCATGTACTGGTTGATGCACCATGGGCCAATCCGCATGGACAAGCCCGACGCAACGACTATTTTTACCTCTTGCGCCGGATTGCTCTGTTCGATGGCGCACAGAATCTATGCTGTAGTTGCGGATAATTGTTTCAACCATGGCTTGGAACACTCCACAAAACATGAGCCATCAACTTGATACAGGAGTAAGCGCACATGAATCCGATGTCCAACATGAAACACAACTTTATTGCCTACAGCATTGCCGCCATTTTCCTTGGTGCTGCATCGCTTGCCAGCGCCAGTAATGATGGCGTCGTTCAGACCGCCGGCAACGTCACCTACGTGTCTGGCGGTGTCGGAACGGAGTCGCTCGACCACCTCGGTTCAATCGCCAGGGATTTCAACCTCAAACTCATATTCGCTCTGAATTCGGGCGACTACCTGAGCGGCGTCAAGGTCGTGATCACTGACGCGAAAGGCAAATCGATGGTGGACACCACCTCGGAAGGGCCGTGGTTCCTGGCCAAATTACCGATGGGCAATTATCAGGTCGTCGCCACGGTCGCCGGCAAGGCAGAAAGACGCCAGATCGCCGTTGGTGCTACGACGCTCAGGACAGTCGATTTTCGCTGGGCCTCCGAATAAGTCGGTGATCTCCGGAACGGGCTGAATCCTCAGAAGGCTCAGCTTCAAACGAATAAATGATTTCTGATCGCCCTCATTCAGTCATTCAAGGAAAGGCAAACAGATGAATATCACCCTGAGCATTGGTCCCCTGATCGCGCTGATCGCCGGGATTCTGATTCTTATCGTGCCGCGACTACTCAACGTCATCGTGGCCATTTATTTGATCGCCATCGGACTGATCGGAATCTTCGGTCTCGGTCGAATGCACTTTTGACGCGTCTGCCAGTTCTTGTCTGGTAACAGCATATTCCGCGATTCACTACCGGCCTAAAGTCTGGCAGTGAATCGCGGGCCAGGTCTCATCCAACTCGCCAAGGCGCCAGCCATGTTCGATGACTCAGAGGCCATAAAGGTCGTAATCGACGCGATTCCCGTTGCGATCTTCATAAAGGATTCGTCGAGCCGGTTCGTCGTGTTGAACAAGGCATGCGAGTTGCAATGGGGGTTGAGTTACGCCGCTCTGCGCGGGACAAACGGCAGTCAGTTCTTTCCTCGTGACCAGATGGATTCGTTCCTCGCCAGGGATCGGGAGATCTTCGATAGAGGGTACCTGCTCGATTATGAAGAGACCATCTGGAACGTTGATCTCCAGCAAAACCGTTTCATCCGTACCTTCAAGAAACCCGTATTCGATGAAGCCCACAAGCCCCTCTACTTGGTTTGCGTTGCTGTTGATATCACCGATCGCAAGCTTGCGACAGAGAAGTTGTTGCTGAGCGAAGAGAAGCTGCGCACGATGTTCAACATGTCTCCACTGGGCATGGCGAAAAACTCGATGGATGGCGTCTTCATCGAGGCCAACGCGTCGTTCCTGAACATCGTCGGATATACCCTGGAGGAACTGAATCGGCTCAGCTACTGGGATTTGACCCCTGCAAGCTACGCCGACCAGGAGGCAAAGCAACTCGAATCGCTCAAAACGACCAGCCGATATGGCCCTTACGAAAAGGACTACATCAACAACCTCGGCCAGAGCGTGCCAGTCCGCCTCAACGGTGTCCTGATAACCGGGCCGGCCTCCGGATTCGGCTCGGCAGAGACGCGCAGCCCCTGCGCCGACGCCGCGCGGGCGAGATAGGCGTCGAGCTCGGACTTGCCGCCGCC
>JANNNT010000177.1:0-21164 GCA_031398685.1 Rhodocyclaceae bacterium
ATCTCGAACAGGACCGTGAAACGAAGTCGCGCCGATGATAGTGCATACTACGTGTGCGAAAGTAGGTCACCGCCAGGCTCCCCTCAAACACAAGCCCTCCCGCTCAACAGCGCCGAGGGCTTCGTGCTTTCTGAAAGGTCCAAACAGCTTCGGATTGAGTTGGGCGCCGCGTTTCTCCCGGACCGGCAAGCACCGCTCTCGACTATAATCACGCCTTCTCCTTGTTTCCCCGCAGGTTTTCCTGCCTTTTTCCCTAGCCCAACATGACCGACATCCTCTTTTTGCGCGGGGCTCCCGCTTTTTCCGTTTTTCGTCTTCAGGGTTTGCAACAGCGCCTTCGGGAACTTGTTCCTAGGGCAACTATTGCAAGTGCTGAATTTTGGCATTTCGCCAAGCTGAAAGCGGTGCCGAGCGACGATAGACGACAACAACTGGCGGCCTTGCTTGAAGAACGCGTTTCAGTTGAGTTCGAGGGTGGTTGGCTATTTCTTGTGACGCCGCGGTTTGGCACCATTTCGCCGTGGTCGTCTAAGGCGACAGACATCGCGTTGAACTGCGGTCTGGAGGTCATCGAACGGATCGAGCGCGGCATCGCTTATCGCATCGAGGGTGTTCCCGGCGCACTGCGGCTACAGGTTTCCGCGCTACTGCACGATCGCATGACCGAAACCGTGCTAAGCGATTTTGAACAGACGACCGAGCTTTTCCGTCATTTCTCGCCCAAACCGATGACTTCGGTGGATCTGCTGAACGGCGGACGTAATGCACTCGTAGAGGCCAACAGCCGTCTCGGTCTGGCGCTGTCCGAGGACGAGATCGACTATCTGGTGGAACTGTTCGTCAACACGACACGACGCAATCCGACCGATGTCGAGTTGATGATGTTCGCGCAGGCCAACTCCGAGCATTGCCGACACAAGATTTTCAATGCTTCATGGGTGCTTGACGGTCAGCCGCGCAAGGAAACGCTGTTTGGCATGATCCGCGAGACGCATGCGGCGCATCCACAGGGCAATGTCGTGGTTTATTCCGACAATTCCTCGGTTTTCGAAGGTGCGGTGGTAGACCGTTTCTATCCGGGCGAAAATGGTACTTACGGCTGGAACGCGCAGTTGACGCACATTCTGGCGAAAGTCGAGACGCACAACCATCCGACGGCGATTTCACCTTTCCCCGGCGCGGCCACCGGCTCTGGTGGCGAGATTCGTGACGAAGGCGCTACCGGGCGCGGCTCCAAGCCGAAAGCCGGTCTGTGCGGTTTCTCGGTATCCAACCTTTATCTGCCGGATGCCCAGCAACCGTGGGAAGACGGGATGGCGACTTATGGTCGTCCGTCGCGCATCGCTTCAGCGCTCGACATCATGCTGGAAGGCCCGATTGGTGCAGCAGCCTTCAACAACGAATTCGGTCGTCCCAATCTGACGGGCTATTTCCGCACCTACGAGCAGCGCGTGGGTGACGGTGCCGAAGCCGTCGTGCGTGGTTATCACAAGCCAATCATGGTGGCTGGTGGCGTTGGCAATATCGCGGACAGCCAGTCCTTCAAAGCGGAGACCTTTCCGGCCGGCACATTGCTCATCCAGCTTGGCGGCCCCGGCATGCTGATTGGTCTGGGTGGTGGCGCAGCAAGTTCGATGAGCACCGGCAGCAATAGCGAAGACCTCGATTTTGCCTCCGTGCAGCGCGGCAACCCGGAAATGCAGCGGCGCGCACAGGAAGTGCTCGACCGCTGCTGGCAGATGGGTTCGCCGATGAGCGATATTTCAGCGGCCGGCGATGGCAACCCGATTCTTTCCGTGCATGACGTGGGTGCTGGCGGCATTTCCAACGCACTGCCCGAACTCGCACACGGTGCCGGTTGCGGTGCGCGTTTCGAATTGCGCGACGTGAAAATTGAAGAACCGGGCATGTCGCCGGCCGAAATCTGGAGCAATGAAGCACAGGAACGCTACGTGATGGCAATTCCGCCGAGCCGCCTGCCAGAATTCAGGGCCATGTGCGAGCGTGAACGCTGCCCGTTTGCCGTGGTTGGCATAGCGACGGACGACAACCGCCTGGTCGTGGCCGATCGGCACTTTGGCAACAACCCGGTCGATATGGACATGGACGCGCTGCTCGGCAAACCACCGCGCATGACACGTGACGTGGGGCGTCTGCCCTCGGTCGGCGTGCCATTCGACCCGACGTCGCTTGATCTGAAGGACGCCGCATATCGCGTGTTGCGTCTGCCGACCGTGGCCGACAAGACCTTCCTGATCGCGATTGGTGACCGTACCGTGGGCGGCATGACGGCACGCGACCAGATGGTCGGGCCGTGGCAGGTGCCGGTCGCCGACGTGGCGGTCACCACGATGGGGTACCAGACGTTACGCGGTGAAGCCTTTGCCATGGGCGAGCGCACGCCGGTGGCAATACTCAACGCGCAGGCTTCGGGCCGCATGGCTGTGGGCGAGGCGCTGACCAACATTGTTGCCGCGAGTATCGAAAAGCTTGGCGATGTGAAACTTTCGGCCAACTGGATGGCACCGGCCGGTGTGCCGGGAGAGGATGCCCGTCTCTTCGATACCGTTCGTGCAGTTTCCGACCTTTGCCAGCAGATCGGCGTTTCGATCCCGGTCGGCAAGGATTCGCTCTCGATGCGTACGGCCTGGGATGACGCCGGGGAAAAGAAACAGGTGGTGTCCCCACTTTCGCTGATCGTGACGTCGTTCGCGCCTGTTCTGGATGCGCGCCGTACCCTGACGCCGCAATTGCAACTGGACGTCGGTGAAACTGATCTATTGCTGATCGATTTGGGCTCAGGCAAGAATCGTCTGGGTGGTTCGGCGCTGGCGCAGGTGTTCAATGCCACCGGTTCAGAGGCGCCGGATGTCGACGATCCGGCGCTTTTGCCTGCCTTCTTTGGCGCCATACAGAAACTCGCCAGCGACAATTTGCTGCTGGCCTATCACGACCGCTCGGATGGGGGACTGTTTGTCACAGTTTCCGAAATGGCCTTCGCAGCGCACTGCGGCGTTTCTCTTAAACTCGATGCGTTGTGTGATGCCTCTTCCGGAAGCCTGGCAAAGACCTTGTTTGCCGAGGAACTTGGCGCTGTGGTGCAGATCCTTCGCGTCAACCGCGATAAGGTGATGGGTATAGTGCGCGCTGCCGGGCTTGGAGCGTGTTCGCATTTCATCGGATCTCCCAACAGCAGCGACGAATTGCACGTCGTTCACCATGCCAGGATCGCGATCAGTGAAAAACGTATCGACTTGAAGCGCGCCTGGTCGGAAACGACCTTCCGCATGCAGACGCTGCGTGACAATCCGGAATGCGCGCAGCAGGAGTACGACCGCATTCTTGATGCCTCCGATGCAGGTCTATCGGTCTCGCTGAGTTTCGATCCGGCAGAAAACGCTGCCATGCCGTTCATTAGCAGTGGTCGTCGTCCCAGGGTTGCCATCCTGCGCGAGCAAGGCGTCAACGGTCACGTGGAAATGGCTGCAGCATTCGACCGTGCGGGTTTTGCGGCGGTCGATGTGCACATGAGCGATATTCTCTCCGGCCGTGTTTCGCTCGCTGACTTCAAGGGCGCGGTGGCCTGTGGCGGCTTTTCCTACGGCGACGTCCTCGGTGCCGGCAAGGGTTGGGCCAAAACCATCCTGTTCAACGGTCGTGCGCGCGACGAATTCTCGGCCTTCTTCGGTCGTGACGATACGTTTGCGCTTGGAGTGTGCAACGGTTGCCAGATGATGAGTGCCTTGAAGGGCCTGATTCCCGGCGCCGACGCCTGGCCGCGTTTTGAACGGAACAAGGTCGAGCAGTTCGAAGCACGTTTCACCATGGTCGAGTTGCCGCAATCGCCGTCACTGTTCTTCGGCGGCATGGCGGGCAGCCGCCTGCCGGTCGTCGTGTCGCATGGCGAAGGGCAGGCCATGTTCGATTCCGCCGAGCAGCAGGCCAGCGTACTGGTAGCCATGCGCTTCCTCGACAACGCTGGCCGCATAAGCGAGGCTTACCCGTACAACCCGAACGGTTCGCCGGAGGGTATTACCGGCGTGACGACGGCCGACGGTCGTTTCACGATCATGATGCCGCACCCCGAACGTGTATTCCGCACCGTGCAAATGTCGTGGCATCCCGCCACTATGGGTGAAGATTCGCCGTGGATGCGGATGTTCCGTAACGCGCGAACGTGGGTGGGGTGAGCGGGGAAAGAAAGCGGCTAAGAAAAAAACGCCGGGAGGCTTGAGCCATCCCGGCGTTTTGTTTGTGCAGCGTCGAGAGTTATTCGACCTTGGCTTTGGCGCGTAGTGCTTCTACCATTTTGTTGATCTGTTGTGACTGCGCTTGCTGGAGCAGGCGGGGCTTGAGTTCCTCGAATGCAGGAGTGTTCAGCGGACGGGTGTCTTCAAGCATGATGACGTGGAAGCCGAACTCGGACTTGACCGGCGTTTCGGTGTATTTGCCTTTGCTCAGGCTGGTCAGTGCATCGCTAAAGGGTTTTACGAAGTTGCCGGCGCTTGCCCAGCCGAGATCGCCGCCGTTGTCCTTGGAACCCGGGTCGACCGATTGCGTGGCGAGTTCTTCAAACTTGGCGCCTTTTTTCAGGTTGGCGATGATGGTCTTGGCATCGTCTTCACCCTTGACCAGAATGTGGCGCGCCTTGTACTCGGTGGTGCCGAGTTGGGTCTTGATCGTTTCGAATTGCGCCTTCAACTGGTCATCGCTGATCGGGTTTTTCTTGACGAATTCCTGAATATAGGCGCGAACAAAGAAAGCCTGGCGTGCGGCGTCGGCCTGGGCGGCGACATCCGGCTTCTTGTCGAGCCCGGCTTTCTTCGCTTCCTGAATCAGCAATTCACGGCGGATCAGTTCTTCACGAACCGCATTCTTGAGTTCCGGCGAGTCGGGTGCGCCCTGGGCTTTTTGCTCAGCCATGAAGACGTTGGCGAGCGCTTGTGAAACGGCGACTCCGTTGACCGTCACAAACGTATTGCCGGCAGCCATTGTCGATGCCGACATCATTGCGCCGACGAGCAGTGCGGTGGCAAGTTTCGAGAGTTTCTGCATGTTTCGTATTCCTTGGTTCTGAGATGAGTTGGGTAGGATAGGGTGTCTTGTTATAAGAGTAAACCAGGCATGTTCATTGCCGTTCTTCCGGAGCCAGTGACTGGATGCTTAGTGCATGGATTTTACTACGCATCAGTTCGCCAAGGGAGTCGTAGATAAGTCGGTGGCGGACCAGGGTCGATTTTCCGGAAAATTCTGCCGAGACGATGAGCAAGCAGTAGTGACCGCCGCCGCTTCTGGCCCCATCATGCCCGGCGTGTTTCGCCGAATCGTCAATCAATTCAAGGCGAAGCGGATTGAGTTCAGAGAGCCGTTCGCGCAGAACAGATTCGAAATCGCCGAAAGCTTTGCCCGGTTGAGACTGGTTCACGCCGGCAAGGCCTTTTTGAACGGCTTGACGGTAACCTTGGCGTAGACGCCGGCGGCGACATAGGGGTCGGCGTCGGCCCAGGCTTGGGCTGCGGCGAGCGAGGCAAACTCGGCGACGATAAGGCTACCGGTAAAACCGGCCGGACCGGGGTCGGGCGAATCAATCGCAGGGCAGGGGCCGGCTAGAATCATGCGGCCTTCATCCTGCAGTGCCTTGAGCCGCTCGACATGCGCAGGGCGTGCTGCAAGGCGGTCAGCGAGGGAGTTCGGTCGGTCTTCGCCAAAAATGGCATAGAGCATTATTTCTTTTCCTCAATGTATTTCGATAACAGCAAGCCCTGGATGAGGACGAAAACGAACATCAGTCCGGTGCCGCCAAACAGCTTGAAGTTGACCCAGTCGTCGGTCGTAAAGTTGAAGGCGAAGGCGACAGTCAGATTGGCGATCCCCATGAAGCCAAAAAATCCGACCCATGACCAGTTTAGTCGACCCCAGATGGCCTCCGGAAGTTCGATTTGTTGCGCGAGCAAGGCGCGAATCAGGTTTTTCTTGAGGATCAGGGTACTGCCGGCGAGTGCTACGGCGAAGGACCAGTAGAGCACCGTAGGTTTCCACTTGATGAAGGTCTCGTAGTGAAGAAACAGCGTCATTCCGCCAAACACGGTGATGATGCCCAGGCTGACCCAGAGCATGGTGTCGACCTTGCGGTGTCGAAACCAGACCCAGCCGATCTGGGCAAAGGTGGCGGCCATGGCCACGCCGGTGGCGACATAGATGCCACCGAACTTGAAGGCGACGAAGAAGAGGATGACCGGAAAAAGGTCGAAGAGAAATTTCATGGGATGGCCTGCGAAATGGTCGGCGGATTATGGCTGATTATTGAGTGCGCTGTCCACGTCTGGCGAGTCGTGCTTTGCTATACTCTATTCAGTACGCATGGAGGCACGCATGGAGAGCGACATAAAAACAATCGTCGTCATTGACGATAGCGATATCAATCTGACCCTGTTGAAGGCCTTGGTCAACAAGCTGGGTGATTGTGAACCCATGCTTTTCCAGGAGTCTCCAAAAGGATTGGCCTGGTGTTCGGAGAATCTGCCGGATCTGATTGTTGTCGACTACATGATGCCGGAAATGGACGGTATACAGTTTGTTTCGCATCTACGTGCTGTTGCCGGCCGGGAAGAAGTGCCCGTTCTGATGATTACGGCCAACGATGACAGGGATGTTCGCTATAAGGCGCTGCAGAGCGGGGCGACCGATTTCCTGACCAAGCCGGTCGACCGCATCGAGTTTTCGGCGCGCGTGCGCAACATGCTGGCGTTGGGTGCCAGCCGCAGGAAACTGGCCGATAAAGCAGCCTGGCTGGCCGAAGAGGTGAAAAAAGCAACCACCGCAGTTCATGCCCGGGAACAGGAGTTGCTGTTCCGCATGTCGCGCGCGGCCGAGTTTAGAGATCCGGAGACTGGTGCACATATTCAGCGCATGGCGCATTATTCACAGCTGATTGCTGGACGTCTGGGATTGTCAGTTAAGGATCAGCAACTGATTTTGCAAGCGGCACCGATGCACGATGTCGGCAAGATCGGCATTCCCGATTACATCCTGCTCAAACCGGCAACCTTGACGCCGGAAGAGTTTGCGGTGATGAAGACCCATGCGACGCTCGGCTTCGAACTGCTCAAGGGGAGTGAGTCGACGATTCTCCAGTCGGCTGCCTCCATCGCGATTTCGCACCACGAGAAGTTTGACGGTTCCGGCTATCCCTATGGTGTTACAGGAAACGCGATTCCTCTGTTCGGGCGCATCGTGGCAGTCGCCGATGTATTCGATGCCCTAACGTCTGAACGACCCTACAAGAAAGCCTGGCCAATCGAGCGCGCTGTGGCGTATCTGCGCGAGGGGGCCGGCGGACATTTCGATCCGGCCTGTGTGGAGGCGCTCCTCGCAAGTTGGGACGCTGTGCTGGCTATTTGTGAGCAGTATCAGGATGCGGAAGTGCCCTTCATCTAAAGTGCGAGGAGACGACGTTGTGCGTGAGCTATACAACCGGGCAGAGGCTCTGGAGCGCTTGCTCAGAACTTGAGGATCTAGCGGCCTTGGGCAATATCGAGGGTGCGGGTAGCCTGACGGCGGAGGTGGTCGGCGCTGTCAAGCGGCTTGTCGAAGCGCTGTCAAAGGACGCGGTTTAAGCAGGGAGCCTGATCAGTTTTGCCGCTTTTTCCGGCGTGCTGTTTGCCGGAATGACGCCGAGCAGCGGTGCGGCCATGCGCTCCTCCAACGCCGCCAGATTTTCCCCGAAGCGTGACATTTCCGGGTCGATGCGGTTGGCGATCCAGCCGGCCAGTTTCAGCCCGCGCGCGGCAATCGCTTGTTGCGTCAATAGCGCGTGGTTGATGCAGCCCAGGCGCATGCCGACGATGAGGATGACTGGTAGATTGAGCTTTTCGGCCAGGTCGGCCGTATCGCACTGCGGGCCGAGCGGAACGCAGAAGCCGCCAACGCCTTCCACCAGCACCGCATCGGCCATCCCGCGCAAGATTTCGAACGATGAAACAATGCGCACGATGTCGATGGCCCGACTTCCTTCAGCCGCTGCAATATGTGGCGCAATGGCCGGCTGAAAAAGGTAGGGATTAATGAGTTCGCGCGGAGCCTGCATGCCGGAAGCGGCGAGTAGCGCTTCGACATCATCGTTTTTGCCGTCAACATCAGTGCCGGCGGCGATGGGCTTCATGCCGATAGCGCTCAGGCCCGTGTTGCGCAGGACGTGAAGCAGCGCGCAGGTCACGAAAGTCTTGCCGACTTCGGTGTCGGTTCCGGTAACGAACCACGCCGGTTTGCTGAGTGGGATCATTTTTTTGCGTAGCCGAGAATGACGTCGTAACTTGCCGGCAGGCCGGCCGCTTCGCGGTGCTGTTCGTACGCCGCTTCCAATTTTTGCCAGGCATGGCGCCCCATCATCCCGCTGCGGGCGCCTTCGCCGACGTTATGGGCACCAATGGCCTTGACGGCGCGCAACAGGGTTTTGAGGTTGGGATAATGGACGGTGTGTTTTTCGCGCAGCAGGATAACGTCGCGGAATCCGGCGTGGGCGAGTGACGCACTGACCGCGCCGGGTTCACTGAAGGGCAGGGTATGGCGGTGATGGTCGACGCCGGAAAACGCCGCGCGCAGTTCGTGGAAGGTGTCCGGGCCGAGCGTGCTCAGGGCAAGCCGGCCATCCGGCCGGAGAACCCGCGCCGCTTCTGAAAAAACGGTGTCGTTATCGCACCACTGGATGGTCAGGCTCGACCACCACAGATCAAAGTTTTCTTCAATGAAAGGCAGTTCTTCGATGTCGGCGGCGAAACAGGCGTCAGTTTCGCGCTGTGCGAGGCTGAGCATGGTCGGCGCGAAATCGACGCCGGTGATATGGACTTTGGGCCAGCGTGCGCGCAGCAGGCGAGCGCCGTAGCCGGTGCCGCAACCGGCGTCGAGCAGGCCTGCCGGGGGTGGCATCGCGGGATCAAGTTCTTCGAGCAGACGGTCGCAGACCCGGCGTTGAACTATGGCGGCAGCGTCGTAGGTGATGGCGGCGCGGTCGAATGACTCGCGGACACGTTGCTTAATGGTGGGCGGGAGCATGGCAGTGGTCGCCAATCGACTTGGCGAATCGTTCGGGATCGTTGAGAAAGGGCGCGTGGGCGGCACCGGGGAATACTTCGAGTCGTGAGTCGGGCAGTTTTTCATTTAGCCATTGTGCAGCCGGAAGCGGCATCAACTGATCGTTTTCACCATGAATCAGCAGGGTTGGAATGGCAATGGGTGCAATCTGTTCGCGCACGTCGGCATCGCGTAGCCAGCCAAGGCCGGCGAGCATTGTGGTCGTAGCGGGCAATTGAGCCGCCAGAAGTTGCTTGATCATTGTCCGGCCGATCAGCCGCGCCTGAGTGTCGCCCTGGTTGAGCAAGGCGATGAAGCGTTGCAGGGCTCCTGCGGCATCCTGGGTGATGGCGTCGCTGAAGGTGTCGAGCAGCGCCGGCGGCTGCGCGGGTGACCAATCGGTGCGTTGTGTAAAGCTGGGCGTGGCGCCAATGAGGATCAGCTTTTTGATGCGCTGCGGCGCCATCGAGGCTGCCTGCAACGCCAGCAGGCTGCCGAGCGACCAGCCACACACGATGCCGTTATCGGGCAGGGAATTGACAAGCAGCTGTGCCGTCTGGATGAACGAAGGCATTGTCGCGGATGGTGCGCTGGAGAGTCCATCAATTGGCGTTCTACAGTGGGCAGGCTTGAAGGCCGTTTGTTCATGCGCTTCATGGATGTGTGCATCTGGAGGCTGTTTGTCCATACGGTGTTCAGGCATGCCGTATCCTGGACACGTGAATAGCTGCACCCGAAATCTCTGGGCCAGCACAGGCAGCAGCGGCTGCCAGGCAGCGTTGCCCAGCCCCCAGCCGTGGATCAGAACAAGATTTGGGCGGCCGCCCGTGTCGCTCATGCCAGGTTACGCAGGACGTCGACGAGTTGCGCCACCTGGTCAGTACGGTGCGCGGCGGTCAACGAAACGCGCAGCCGGGCGCTGCCCTTGGGGACGGTCGGCGGACGGATGGCCGGAACCCACAGGCCGTGTTCGTAGAGTGCGTTGGCCACGCGCAGCGCCTCGTGGTTGTCGCCGATGAGCACGGGCTGAATGGCCGTTGGTGAGGCCATCAGCTGCCAGCGCGTGGTGGCCAGGCCGTCGCTCAGTTGCGTGGTGAGTTGCCGCAGGCGATTGCGCCGGGCGTCGCCGTGCTCGATCAGCTCAAGGCTGGCCGCCAGCGCGCACGCCATGGCCGGGCTCGATCCGGTGGTGAAGATGTAGGTGCGGGCGCGTTGCAGCAGCCATTCGATGATCGTCTCCGAGCCGGCGACGAACGCACCGGAGCCGCCAGCGGCCTTGCCCAGCGTGCCCATGTACACAATTCGTTCACTGTTCGACACGTTGAAATGCGCCAGGCTGCCGCGACCCTGCGCGCCAAGCACGCCAAAGCCATGCGCATCGTCGATCACCAGCCAGGCGTCGAAACGTTCGGCGAGTTCGAGTAGGCCGGGTAGGTCGGCGAGGTCGCCGTCCATGCTGAATACGGCGTCGGTGAGGATCAGTTTGCGCTTGGCTCTGCTGGTGGCGAGTTGGCGTTCGAGCGCGGCCAGATCGCCGTGCGGGTAACGCTGGCTGTCAGCGCGCGAAAGCTGGACGGCGTCGATCAGCGAGGCATGGTTGAGCTTGTCGGCAAACACCGCGTCACCGCGCCCGACCAGCGCCGGCACGATGCCGAGGTTGGCCATGTAGCCGGTGGAAAAGAGCAGGGCGCGCGCAAAACCGGTGAAGGTGGCGAGTTTTTCTTCCAGCGCTTCGTGCGGAGCCAGATGGCCGCTTACCAGATGCGAAGCGCCGCCACCGACTCCCCAGGCTCTCGCACCGGCGCAGGCGGCGTCGATCAGCGCCGGGTCGTTGGCCAGCCCGAGGTAGTCGTTGCTGCAAAAGCTGATCAGCTCGCGGCCATCGACACGTGCCAGCGGGCCGCAGGGCGCGTTCAGTGTGCGGCGCTTGCGCGTGAGTCCGTCGACGGAAAGCTGCGCCAGTTGGGCGGCCAGTTCAGCGTGTAGCAGGGATTCGGGCATTTGCGTATTTAGGCAAGATGAATGTTGGCGGAACAGGGCTTTACTCTCGCTTAGCTCCTGACGATCTCGGCCTTGATTTCATCTTCGTCCGTGACGACAGGAAATGCCTCGCGGATCTCCACCGTAATATCGAGCGGCCGACCAGTCGTTGCGTCGCAATAGACCCACAAGGTCTCTGCCTCGACCACCGTTTTTCCGTCACGGGCCCGCACGAAACGGTACTTGCGCGGGGACGTCTGCGCCTCCATTCTTGCCACCCAGGTGGCGACCAGCAGTTCATCGCCCATGAACGTCGGCCGGATGTATTCGATGTAATGGGAACGGATAACCCAGGTCGTTTTCGCATCCTGGTAGCGGGCTACCGTCCAGCCTCGTTCATGTGAGTGCGCGGTAGCGATGTCCTGCATCCAGCGAACGTATTCCTGATTATTGACATGGCCATTCATGTCAATCGAGGCAGAATCAACGGTGAAGCGTTCAACAAGTATGCGCGGCATGGAAGGTCCGGGAATAAGTCGAAAGACGGATTTTACCTTGCACGAGTCGGTCGCCAGAGGATTTCAGGGCTCATCTCCAAAATAGGGCTTGAATTTTACAGGAACGGCAATATATTAGTTTTTTCTGATGAATGGGTGTCCTATGAGCCAGAAGCTTCAATTGGTATGCCCCCACTGCGATGCAGTCAATCGGGTACAGGAAGATCGTTTCGATGATCGGCCGGTCTGTGGCCAGTGCAAGCAAGCCCTTTTCACGGCTTCTCCCCTGGAATTGACGGCGGCGAATTTTGATCGTCATGTCGCTCATTCCGACGTGCCGGTGCTGGTCGATTTCTGGGCCCCCTGGTGTGGGCCTTGCCGCATGATGACGCCGGTGATTACTCAGGCGGCCAGGGAACTGGGGACGAAGGTGCGGGTCGCCAAGCTCAATACCGAAGCCGAGAGTGAAATCGCGGCGCGCTTTGGCATTCGCAGCATCCCGACGCTGGCTATCTTCCATCACGGTCGCGAGGTGCAGCGGCAGTCCGGGGCCATCAGTTTTCCCGCACTGCAGGGCTTGGTACAGTCGGTTCTTGCCGGGGCGGAAGCCCGATAATCCGGGTGACGGCGGTCAGGGTTTCCGGGCGGCCAGGCCAATCAAGGCCAAGCAGGAACTTGCGGGTGTAGAGGTTTTCGATGGCCGACGGCCCGCCGGTCTTGTAGTCGAGCTGCCGGGTTCATTCCTGCTTACCCCAGTGACTCGGCGAGCGCCATTTCGACGGCGTGGCCGAGGTGGGCGATTTCTTCATCGTTGACGATGTACGGCGGCATCAGGTAAACCGTTTTTCCGATCGGGCGGATCAGGGCTTCGCGCTCAAGGGCGGCGCGGTAGAAGCGGCGTGAGAATTTCGGATCGTCCGTTGCCACGTCAAAGGCGAGGATCATTCCGCGCTGGCGCAGGTGTCTGACGTGCGGATGCTGAGCGAGGGGCGCCAGCGCGGCCGCCAGCTTTTGCGAACGAACACTGTTCTGTTCCAGCACCCTGTCCGCTTCAAAAATGTCGAGCGTGGCCAGCGCGGCACGGCAGGCCAGCGCGTTGCCGGTGTAGGAGTGCGAGTGCAGGAAGCCGCGCGCGGTAGCGTCATCGTAAAAGGCGCCGTACACCGCGTCGGTCGTGAGCACGATGGAAAGTGGCAGGTAGCCGCCGGTGATACCTTTCGAGAGACACAGAAAATCCGGCTTGATGCCCGCCTGTTCATGGGCGAAGAAGGTGCCGGTGCGGCCACAGCCAACGGCGATTTCGTCGCAGATCAGATGGACCTTATAACGGTCGCAGAGAGCACGGGCGAGGCGCAGATACTCCGGGTCGTACATGGCCATGCCGCTGGCGCACTGGATCAGCGGTTCGACGATCAGCGCGGCGATGCTTTGGTGATGCTGATCAAGGTGTTTTTCGAGCGTCGCAGCGGCGCGACAGGCGACGTCGACGGGCGTCTCGCCGGCTTCAGCCCGGCGCGCGTCGGGCGTCGGCACGGTGGCCGCGGCCCGGATCAACGGCGCGTAGGCGTCCCTGAAAATGGCCACGTCGGTCACCGCCAGCGCCCCGACTGTTTCGCCGTGGTAGCTGCCTTCAAGGCAGAGGAAATCGCGTTTCTGCTCAAAGCCGCGGTTGCGCCAGCTGTGGTAGGACATTTTCAGTGCGATTTCGATTGCCGAGGCACCGTCGGAGGCATAGAAACAGTGACCAAGTGCGCCCCCGGTGAGTGCCGACAGGCGTTCCGAAAGCTCGACCACCGGCCGGTGTGTACAGCCCGCCAGGATGACGTGTTCGAGTTCTTCAAGCTGCTCGCGCAAGGCGGCATTGATGCGCGGGTTGCAATGACCGAAGAGGTTGACCCACCACGAGCTGACGCCGTCCAGATAACGTTTGCCGTCGAAATCGTAGAGCCAGGCGCCCTTGCCGCGCGCAATCGGAATCAGCGGCAGATCGTTTTCGTGCTGCTTCATCTGCGTGCACGGGTGCCAGACGGCGTTGAGACTGCGTTGCAGCAGATCGGTATTGCTCATCGGGTCAAATCAATGCAAGGTCTGTGACGGGATGTTGTTCTGCTCCGGCATCTCGGCGTGTACCGCGTCGCCTTCGATGTTCGGGTAAAGCGGTGCGCCGCAATCGTCACAGAACTCAAAAGGAAACTGCTGGCCGTGCACCAGGACCTCCTTGATGCCGGATTCACGCAGCAGGGTTTCGACTTCGCCGGCAACGTCCGTCGTTTCGTCTTCGGCGCCGAGTAGCGGCCAGACGACGCCGTGAAAAATCGTATCGCCTTCGCGTGGACCGAAACCGATGCGGTATTCCTCCAGTCGTTTGTCGTGAAAACCGCCGATGACGGCGCGCAAGGCCTCGGCCGGTTTGCCCAGCGTAGTTTGCAGGAAGGCCACCGAAGCGTGCAGGGAGTAGGGGCGTGAAGCCATATCGGCCGTTCGGCAGGCGGCGTGGTAGGAGTCGGCGAGCAGCGTCTGAAAGGCGCATCCGGTGAGCAGCGGCTCAAGACAGGGACCGCCCTGCTTGACCCATTCCTTGAGCGCTGATTCGCGCGTGCAGTTTTCAGACTCATTCCAGCGGAAAAGCGGCATGCCGCGCGGTACCGCAATCGCGCCGATCAGATAACGCGTGTCGGAGAGGAACTGGTTGGTTTCAGGCATGGCCGAAATGTCGAGCTTCAGCGGATTGTTGCAGAGTGCCGCACCACCCAGATCGTGCATCAGTTGCCAGGTATCGACAAAGCTGCGCGGCAACTGATCCGGGCTGTACAAGTAATCCGACACGGCCAGTTGCGCTCGTGCCGAAAAGACATGAGCACCGAGATGGACCTTGAGGGTTTGCAGGGTGCTCTTCGGGATTATTCCGGCCGGGATCGAGAAACGCGACCAGGCCAGCAACGGCACGTTGAATAGCAGGATGTCGTAATCCTGCCCCTGATGGGACAGCACGCAGGATTCGGCGCGTGACTCGATGATGTCGGCAAGGCTGTCGTGTGCTGCGGCGTGTGAGTCGAAGAGGCGATCCAGCGAGGCACTCAGGTCGTCTTCGGCACCGTCCTGCAACAGTTTGTCGACGAGTTCCGAGAGCTGTTTTTCCCAGAACGCATCCTCCAGTTTGCCGCCAGATTCAGCAAGCCCGGTGGCCAGTCGGCCAAGTTCGGTGGCGTTAACCGAAATGCGTTTGCGGGAGGAGAGACGATTGCGTTTCATGATGGTTAGCCTGTGGAGCGACACAATCCGCCATTGTACCAAGGGATGCGTTGAATGACTGACTGAGCCCTGATTTACCGTGGGCAGTAGTATGCAGGACGTAAGGCCTGCTGCGCCGTGACAAAATTGTAGGAGCCCAGTTTTACTGGGCGATTGCCGTGTTGGAGCACCAACCGCTCTTCGCGCAGAGGATCTGCGCTCCTGCAAGAACCCGCTACTCTGTCTTCTTCGGCGACATGAAGAAGTCTCTCGGGTTTTTCATCAGATGGCGCAGGATCACACCGACAATCATTCGCCTTGGCGTTTCCGAAACCTGTCTTGAGCGCAGGGCAACATTGAGCGCCAGGTCAAAACTGACGCTCAGGTTGACGAAACCGATGACGGCGACACCGAGTGTATGCTTCCGGGAACGGTAAGCGCTTGGCTAGGTCGATTACAATCCTGACAAACAGCTGTGTCAGAGATACTTCAAGTTCAGAATGTGAGCCATGATCATTGTTCTTTCACCCGCCAAATCCCTCGATTTCAAAACGCGATCGAAACGTGCAGAGCATACGCAACCGGAGTTTCTCGATCAGTCGCAAGTGCTGGTCGAACGCCTGCGCGAGTTCTCGCCGCTTGAGATCAGTCAGCTGATGGGAATCAGTGACCCGTTGGCCGTATTGAATTCCACGCGCTATGCCGATTGGGCGCAACCCTTTACCTCCGGCAACGCCAAGCAGGCGCTGCTGGCCTTCAACGGCGATGTGTATGAAGGGCTGGAGGCCACAACGCTTTCACCGGCTGACCTTCGCTTTGCGCAGTTGCATTTGCGAATTCTCTCCGGGCTTTACGGTGTGCTACGCCCGCTTGATCTGGTGCAGCCCTACCGCCTGGAAATGGGAATACGGTTGGCCAACCCGCGCGGCAAGGATCTTTACGCGTTCTGGGGCGAGCGCATTGTCGATGCGCTGAACGCGGCGCTGCTTGAGGCCAAAGCCTCGGCGCTGGTCAATCTGGCATCGGAGGAATACTTCAGATCGGTGAAAGTGAAGAAACTTTCGGTGCCGGTGATCCAGCCGATCTTCGAGGACTGGAGTGCGGGCACAGGCGCGGGCCAGTACAAGGTCGTCAGTTTTTACGCCAAGCGCGCACGCGGGCTGATGGCGCGCTTTGCGCTGGTCAAGCGGCTGAAGAAGGCTGAAGGCCTGAAGAAGTTTTCCGCCGAGGGTTACGCCTTCTCAGCAACGGCGTCAGACGAGACCCGCTGGGTGTTCCGGCGCAAGCTGAAGTAACTTGCACGCCGCTTCCGCTGTCAGGATGGCAAAGGGAGGCGGTTTGTGGCGGTGGCGCGCGAGTTTGAGTAGCAGTTTGTCGCGTGTTATGAGCAGATCGGCCTTGCAGCGTGCGGCAAGAATCAGAAACTTCTGATCGTCCGTGTCGCGGCAGCGTGGCAGCGGATAGTCTTCCGCACCGCTGGCGTCGTACACCAGAACAAATTTCCGATAGCGCTCCATCAAGGCATCCCTCGCGGCCAGATCGAGGCCGAACTCCGGATAGCCGGTCACCCGCTCCAGTTCGGCCAGGCATTCCGTATCGCTAAAACACTGCATATGACCGTTCCCGATGAGGGCTTGCAGCGGGTGGGTGTGGCGATCGGCAAAGTGCAGCATGTCCATCACGATGTTGGTATCAAGTACAAGGCGCTGTCGATTCATCGGTAATTAGGTTGTCCAGTGGGTCATGCACACATTAGAATTGCACGATTATCACCGTTGTATTCGCTTGCCGGCTAATTTTGAAAGCTCAAGATTGTGTTGCCACTGTTGCAGAACGTCGAAGCGATATCCGCTTGCAGAGATAGGAGCCGGTTGCCCCGTGCCCTGTTGCGTGCCGTGGCGACCCTGTTGGGCGACGCGGCGGACATCGGGATTTTCTCCCGGGACCCCCAGGGCGAAATTGTCTTGAAAATGTTTTCGGGCCCAAACATAGCCAGTCCTGCTATTTTCCTATGGATCGAGCTTCTCGATGAGGTGAAAAACGACGGGAAACTGATAACTCGCAATGTTCGGGGTCGGAACTGTGGCGTATTGATGCTGCAGTCTTCGGAGCTGGGTATCGACCAGTTGATTCTGGCATTTGACGTGAATCAGGCCGCTAGCATCGAGCATTCCGAAGATATTGCCAGCCTGGCTCGAATTTACGGCAGTCAAGTCAAACTGCTCGACTACAGCGAACTGGATACGCTCACCCGACTGCTGAACCGAAAGACCTTCGACGAGACGTTTGACCGCTTGCTGACCTCGTCGTCCACTGATACGCCTGACGACGGCTTTGATGATCGGCGAGATCAACTGGACAAAGGTTCGCCAGCCTGGCTTTGTGTTGTCGACATTGACCATTTCAAGCGGGTTAACGATTCGTTTGGCCATCTCTTCGGCGACGAGGTTCTATTGCGTATGGGTGACCTGATGCGTAAGACCTTCCGTGGCGGTGATCGTCTGTTTCGATTTGGCGGCGAAGAATTTGTGGTGATCCTGAATGCGGCCAACGAAACACTGGCCGCGACCAGCTTCAACCGCTTTCGTCATTCGGTAGAAAACCATGAGTTTCCCCAGGTTGGAACAGTGACCTGTTCGATCGGGTTTACCTGCGTATCAAACATGGACGTGCCTACCGATGTCGTCGGGCGAGCCGACGAGGCGCTGTATTACGCCAAGGAACACGGCCGGAATCAGGTCTGCTGTCATGAATGCCTGGTTGCCGAGGGCGCGATAGCCAAACCCGTGGCCGCCGAGGCGCCGGTCGAAAAAGATTTCGATATCGACGCCCTTTTCCGCTGAGCAAACACACTTGCGCTCATCACGGTCGGGCGTGTGCTGAAGTCCGGAAGGAAATAGCCAAAACATGCCTGTGCATTCTCAACAAATCACGTTGCGCGAAGACGAGGTCGAGTTCATCGCCATTCGTGCGCAGGGCGCCGGCGGTCAGAACGTCAACAAGGTTTCGAACGCCATCCACCTGCGTTTTGACATCGGCGCCTCCTCGCTGCCCGAGGAAATCAAGGAAAAACTTCTGCAGCTGCGCGACCAGCGGGTCAGTGCCGACGGTGTGGTGGTGATCAAGGCGCAGGCGCACCGTAGCCTGGAACGCAATCGAATCGACTCACTGACACGTTTGCGCGAGTTGATCGCCCGCGCGGCCTTTGTGCCGGTGGTGCGACGCCCAACCCGGCCGACGCGCAGTTCGCAGAAGAAGCGTGTTGAAAGCAAGGTCAAGCGCGGGGTAGTGAAAGTGATGCGCGGCCGGGTTGATGAGCAGTAGCCGCAATCCCGACGGCTCATGAGCTAACCCGACCTGCGGGATTACAGCCGGCCCCCGAGGTCGAGTTCGATCAGCGCCTCGCTTGGTAACGAGCAGTTTTTACCTCGCCTTGGGGTGCGCTTGTACGTCTGATCCAACGAGCGCCCGATACTTGGCAAAATCTTGCCGTTTCTCGTGAGGGAAGGGCGGGATACCTGTTTTCGGGGTTCCAAAGGCGGATTTCCGGTATTGACCGGGCGCAGATGGCAAGGATACTTTGCGGTGTGCGGTTGAAATTCCTATCCGTCCCGGCGCCTATGCTGAACCAACGCGGCGCCGCGCCGTCAAGCGGAGCCGTGCGAATCCTGTCGCGGGCGGTCACGACGCGACTTGCGAGCAACGCGTCGAAGGAACGGGGAAGCCATGGCCCTGACAACACGGGAAGTCACGGAACTGAAGGAAGTCGTTTCCGAACAGGAACAGACTTTCGACAAGTGGCGCCACACGATCGGTCTGTTTCTCGGGCCGCTCGTCGGGGCGGCCTTGTATCTGATGGACATGCCGTCCTTGAGTCCGAAGGCGCATGCGCTGGCGGCTATCCTGAGCTGGACCGTGGTCTGGTGGATCTGCGAACCCATCCCGCTGGCCATGACGGCACTGTTTTCGTCGGTGCTATGCGTGGTCTTTGGCGTGGGCGAGGCGAAAGCGGTTTTCGCGCCGTATGCCGACCCGATCATCTACCTGTTCCTGGGCAGCTTCATGCTTGCAGAAGCGATGGCGATCCACCGCCTGGACAAGCGCTTTGCGTACGCCATCATGTCGCTCAAGTTCGTCGGCAACAGCTCGGGCCGGATCCTCCTTGCCTTCGGCTTCATCTGCGCTTTCCTGTCGATGTGGATCAGCAACACGGCGGCGACCGCGATGATGTTTCCGATTGCCCTCGGGATCGTGTATGCGCTGGCCGACATCCAGTTCAAGCAGACGGGCAGGGAGGTCGACCCGCTGAAGCTGCGATTTGGCACGGGTATGATGCTGATGGCAGCCTACGCGGCCTCGGCCGGCGGCATCGGAACGCCCGTCGGAACCCCGCCGAACCTGATCGGCATCGCCATGATCGAGAGATTTTGCGGCGTGAGGATCTCGTTCTTCCAATGGATGAGCTTCGCCGTTCCGCTTCTGGTCGTTCTCTTTGCCCTCCTCTATTTTCTGATGTACTTCCTGCACAAGCCCGAAGTCGCCCGCATCAAAGGAGGCAACGAATTCGTGCTCGAGGAGCGCGCGAAGCTCGGCAAATGGACGCGCGGTCAGAAGAACGCGCTGTTCTGCTTCCTCGTCACCGTGACGCTGTGGCTGATCCCGGGATTTCTGTCGGTCGCATACGGAGACGCATCGCCGACGACCAAGGCTTACAGCAAGCTAGTGCCCGAAGGCGTTGCCGCCATCATCGGCGCCCTGTTGCTCTTCCTGCTTCCGGTGGACTGGAAGAAGCGGGAGTTCACCGTTTCCTGGAGCCAGGCCACCAAGATCGACTGGGGCACCTTGCTGCTTTTCGGCGGCGGCATCGCGCTCGGCACCCTGATGTTCGAGACGAAGCTGGCGGAGGTCATCGGTTCGAGCCTCCTCAAGATGAGTGGCGCGACCTCGGTTTGGGGCATTACCTTCGGCGCGATATATATCGCCATGTTCGTGAGTGAAACATCGTCGAACACCGCGTCGGCCAACATGATAATCCCGGTCATGATCGCGCTCGCGCAGGCGGCGGGCGTGGATCCCATTCCTCCGGCCATCGGTGCAACGCTCGGCGCAAGCTGGGGCTTCATGCTGCCGGTTTCTACTCCGCCCAACGCCATCGTCTATGGATCGGGCATGGTGCCGATCACGTCGATGATGCGCGCAGGTATCTTCTTCGACCTCTTGGGCGGGCTGGTTATCTGGGGCGGCCTCTATCTATTGCTGCCCCTCGTAGGTCTTGCCGCGTGATCGATCGCCGGCGGAGATCGTCGAGGCCGGCTTCAACCACTTCTTCCGCGAGGCCGCCGGCACGTCCGTCCGGTCGGCGCGATCTACCACGCGCGTTTCATGCGCTACCTGGCCGACCGGGGCATCGCGCCCACGCGCGAGCGCCATGTCTGGGGCGTGTTCGGCGACGGCGAAATGGACGAGCCGGCGTCGGTTGGCGCGTTGACGCTGGCGACGCGCAGTTCGCAGAAGAAGCGTGTTGAAAGCAAGGTCAAGCGCGGGGTAGTGAAAGTGATGCGCGGCCGGGTTGATGAGCAGTAGCCGCAATTCCGGCAGCTCATGAGCTAACCCGACCTGCGGGATTGTGGCTAAAGCGTTTTCAGGTACTCCACCAGCGCCTCCTTTTCCGTTGCCGCCAACGCGGTGCCGAACTCGTGTCCCTGATTGCCGCCGCCCTTGCTGGCGGTGTCCATCCGGGTGCCGATACGCTGGGCGTCTGGGGTGTCGGTGACGAAACCCACTTTGGTCTGATCGAAAACGTCGTAGCCACGCCAGAAGACTTTGGATCGCTCGGCGGCGGGTTCGAGCAGGTCGCGCAGGGTCGGCACCGAGCCGTTGTGCAGATAGGGTGCCTTGAGCCAGATGCCGTCGAGGAAGGCGGCGACGTAGCCTTTCAGGTCTTCTTCCACGAGCCCCTTCCGTTCCAGTCCCATGTCCTTGACCACCTGATTGGCCTTGATGGCGGCGCTCTTGTTCCACGAATCGAGCCGTCCGCGATCGGTACCGACTTCGTGCAGCGGCAGCGGCGTGCCGGTCTTCTCGCTGGCATGACAACCCGCGCAGTTGGCCTCGAACAGCGGCTTGCCGGCAGCGGCCTTGTCGGCGTCGATCGGGAACGGGTATTGCGGTGGCGGCAGTTCGGAGAGGTAATCTTTAAGCCAGGCCACGTGCCCGAGAAATTCCTCCTTGTTCGCCGGCGGCGCTCCCAGCAGGCCGAGGGCGGAATCCATGATCACCGAATGCGCATCGTGGCTGTCGCCGGCGTAGTTCATGCGGTGGCCTTTGTCCCAGACGTATTTCTTCAGGTTCCACACCGAGGGCATATCGGTCGGGCCGAAGGTGTCG
>JANNNT010000385.1:0-28309 GCA_031398685.1 Rhodocyclaceae bacterium
CTTGGCGCCCGGACACGCTGCCAGCGGCAAGCACCTTGCCGGCGAGATCACGGCATGGAATGTTGAGCGCGAACTCGCCGGAGGCCTCCACCAGTTCGCGGGTCAGCGTCTGGCTGTCGATAACCAGCAGTACCTTGGGCGGATCGAAATCGAGCGGCATCGCCCACGCGGCAGACATGACGTTGGTCCGGCCACCACAGGCGCTGGTGACCAGCGTAACGGGGCCGTGATTGAGCAACAGATAGCATTTCGCCAGAGGGACGGATTGCATTCGTAGTCCTGAGAACTGCGAAACGACTCGGGAAGCAGCGTCCATTGGCGATCTACGTTCAAGCGCGACGCGCGCCAACCACGCCTTCAACCTCATGCAGCAAAGCCAGGGTGCGCTTGAGCTGGCTGACGTTCTTGATTTCGGCGGTAAATTTCATGTACGCCGTTCCCTGCTTCGATTGCGTGCTGACGGCAATCACATTGATCTTTTCACGCGTCAGAACTTCCGAAACGTCGCGCAGCAAACCTTGCCGATCATTCGCATCGACCACGATGTCGACGGCGAAAATGCCGTCGGTTTCTGCACCCCACCCGGTTTCGATCACGCGTTCCGGCTGCATCGCTTCCATGTTGGCGAAGTTGGAACAGTCGGCACGGTGGATCGACACGCCCTTGCCGCGCGTGACAAAACCGACAATCGGATCCGGCGGTGCCGGCTTGCAGCACCCGGCCAACTGGGTCAGCAGCTTATCCACACCAACGATCAGAATGCCTTTCTCGGCCTCATCGCTGGCCTTGTGCTTACGCACCGGCGTTTCGCTGACGACGTTATCGTCGGATACTGCGTCGGCACCACGCACCGCGACCTGAAGCTGGCGCAGGTTCAGTTCGGCGCGCGCCACGGCAATGAACAGGTCTTCGCTCTTCGCAAAACCCAGCTTGGTCGCGAGTTCATCGAGCTTGGTACTGGTCTCGCCCATGCGCTGCAATTCGCGGTTAACGATGGTCCGACCTTCAGCCAGCGTGTCCTCAAGCGCCCGCGTGGAGAACCATTGCCGCGCCTTGGCGCGCGCACGGTGGGTAAAGAGATAGCCAAGCGACGAGTTGAGCCAGTCACGTGACGGACCACCCTGCTTGGCGACGACGATCTCCACCTGTTGCCCGGTTTCGAGCTGCGTGTTAAGCGTAACCAACGCGCCATCAACCTTGGCACCGCGGCAACGATGGCCAAGGTCGGTATGCACGCGGTAGGCAAAATCAACCGGTGTTGAACCGCGCGGCAAGTCGACCACGCGCCCTTGCGGGGTCATGACATAGATCGTCTCGTCAAGCGCCGCTTCCTTGTAGTGTTTCACCCAGTCCGACGAATCGAAGACTTCATCTTTCCACGTTATAAGCTGGCGCAGCCAGGCGATCTTTTCGTCGTAGTTGCCATCGGAAGAATGCTTGCTGCCCTCCTTGTAGCGCCAATGCGCGGCTACGCCGAGTTCCGCATGCTTGTGCATGTCACGGGTGCGGATCTGCACTTCGAGCGAACGCCCGTCCGGGCAATGCACCGCCGTATGCAACGAACGGTAATTGTTGCCTTTTGGATTCGAAATGTAGTCGTCGAACTCCTTGGAAATCGGCGACCAGATGTTGTGCACGAGTCCGAGCACCGTGTAGCAGTCCTTGACCTCATCGACGATGACGCGCAGCGCGCGCACATCATAGACTTCAGAGAACTCGACATCCTTCTTGCGCATCTTGTTCCAGATGCTGTAGATATGCTTCGGTCGGCCGTATATTTCGGCATTCTGGATGCCGACAGCCTCCGTTTCGTGTTTCAGGCGATCAACCGCGTCGGCGATGAACTGTTCGCGCTCACCGCGCTTTTCATCGAGTTGTTTGGCGATCTTCTTGTAGATATCCGGATGCAGAAAGCGGAACGAGAGATCCTCAAGTTCCCACTTCAACTCCCACACGCCCAGCCGATTGGCCAGCGGCGAGTAAAGTTCCAGCGTCTCGCGCGCGACCTGAACGCGCAGCTCGTCGGCCTCGACCGCATAGTGGCGCAAGGTCTGCGTCCGCGAAGCCAGCCGGAGCAGCACGACGCGGATATCTTCAACAACAGCCAGCAGCATCTTGCGCAGAATTTCGATCTGCGCTTTCATCTCGACCGGATTGTGCACGCCGCTTTCGTCCGAATCCGCGACGAAACTGCGCGTAATCGGGCGCAGGCGGTTGAGGCGGGAAATACCGCCAACCAGGTGCGCTGCGGCCGGACCAAAACGCTTTTCAACATGCGCGATACCTTGCTCGTCGTAGGTCGGCACGGCAAAAAGCAGCGCCGCCAGACGGCAATCGGCGTCGAGCTTCAGACCGACCAGGATGAGCGCCATACCCAGCGCGTGGTGCCAGACCCCTTCACCACTGCCCAGTTTTCGATCCCCGTAGACGGATTGGGCAAACTCGGCGGCAAGGCGAATCGTCTCCGCTTCCTCAGCGGAGAGACCTTCACTCAGGGTTTGCAGGGAGTGTTCGAAGTCGCTCTGGGACGCGACGGAATGGACGACAGATACCATGACGCAATTATAAACCTTCAGATGGGTGGAGGCCGGGGGTGATTGTCGGGAATCGGCCAGGCGCGGGGAACACGAAAAAGATCAATGCCTGTTCCCCCTATAATGCGTCTTTGAACCCGCCACCTTCCACAAGTTCGCCCGCATGTTTGCCAAATTTCACCACCCTTATCTCCTGCTTACGCTGACCACGCTGTTCTGGTCTGGCAACATGGTCATCGGCCGTGCCATCCGCGACGATGTGCCGCCGCTTTCGCTTGCGTTCTGGCGCTGGACCATTGCGCTGGCGCTCACCTTGCCGCTGGCGCTTCCACATCTGCGCACGCAATGGCCGCAACTGAAACGCGGTTGGCGCGCCGTGGTCGCCCTCGGGTTGCTCGGTGTTGGCGGTTACAACACGCTGGCCTACATCGCCCTGCAATACACTGCCGCAACCAACGCCGTCTTGCTCAACTCCTTTATCCCGATTGCCACCATCGCGTTCTCCTGGGCCTTCCTGAAAAAGCGTCTGCGCGACATCGAATGGCTCGGTGTCCTGATTTCACTGCTCGGTGTCACCACCATCGTCGCGCGCGGTGAATTTGCCACCCTCGCCGGACTGTCGCTGAACATCGGCGATCTTTGGATGCTGGCGGCCGTCGTCGTCTGGGCCTTATACACCATCGGCCTGCAATGGCGACCAGCCGGTGTCGACCCGATGCTCATGCTCGCTGCCTTCACTGCTGTTGGCCTGCTGGCACTCGCGCCAGCCTACGCCTGGGAAATCGCCCAGGGCCGGCTGATTCACCTCACACCGACCTCACTGTCCGGCATTGCCTACACCGGTGTCCTGCCCGGCTTTGTCGGCTACGTTTTCTACAACCGCGCCGTGGGCGAAGTCGGCGCCAGCAAGGCCAGCCTCTTCATCCATTTGATGCCGGTATTCGGCACCGTGCTGTCAGCCGTCTTCCTCGGCGAAGTACCGGAGAACTACCATTTCATCGGTATTGCACTGATCTTCGCCGGCATTTTCCTGACCACCTCGCGCAAACCGCACTAAACTCATGGCCATCAGCAAGCTTATCCACTGGTTGCGCGGAACTCACGAAGCCCACCCCCTGCCCGACGCCTTGTGGCAGGGAACGCTGGCTGGGCTGCCCTTTCTCGACCGGCTTACCGACGAAGAAAAGTCACGCCTGCGCAAGCTGACCGAAGACTTTCTCGCCGAAAAGGAATTCACCAGCGCTGGCGGTCTTGAGCTCACCGATGCCATGTGCGTCTCGATTGCAGTGCAGGGCTGCCTGCCAATTCTCAACCTCGGATTGCAAAGCTATCGCGACTGGGTCGGCATCATTGTCTACCCGGACGAATTCATCATCCCACGTACCGTCGAAGACGAGTTCGGCGTGGTGCATGAATACGACGACGTTGCCTCGGGCGAAGCCTGGGAGGGCGGCCCCCTGCTCATCTCATGGCGCGATGCGCAGATGGCCGGCGAGGGTTACAACGTCGTCATCCACGAATTTGCGCACAAGCTCGACATGCTCAATGGCGAGGCCAACGGCATCCCGCCACTGCCGCCCGGCCTCGCACGCAAGGACTGGGAGGCAACGCTGCTCGCCGCCTACGAGAATTTCTGCGCGCTGGTCGACGACGCCGAGGAGCGCGGCGAAGAGACATTGCTCGACCCCTATGCCGCCGAAAGCCCCGGCGAATTCTTCGCCGTCATGAGCGAGAGCTTCTTTGAAACCCCGCACATCCTGCGCGAAGAATACCCGCCGCTCTACGCACAACTGAGCCGTTTTTACCGGCAAGATCCGGAGCTTGCTGAACTGCAAAAGGGCACCGTCTGAGGTTTTCCGCCTTGTTGCCCCCCGCGTCAGAATAGTTGTCGCCTTGCTAAAACAAAACCCGGGGTGGCGACAAAGGACAGAAATGCAAGGTACAGTCAGAGATTCAAAGACCGAGCGGTAGCGCGATGACTACCGCCGGAGAGCGCAGCGATGGAACGTGTCGCACGCGAAGTTGGGATTGGCGCGCTGTCGAGCGTCAGAAATGCAGTGAACGTTTGTCGCAGGCCAGTGCGGCTTCGTGCACCACTTCCGACAGTGTCGGATGCGCGTGGCAAATGCGTGCGAGATCTTCACTCGCGGCACCAAACTCCATGGCGACCACCGCTTCGGAAATCAACTCGGAAGCGTTAGCGCCGATAATGTGCACACCGAGAATGCGGTCGGTCTGGGCGTCGGCCAGCATCTTGACGAAGCCGGTTGTCTCGCCCATTCCCAGCGCACGACCATTGGCGGCAAACGGAATCTTGCCAACCTTGTAGGCGACGCCATCGGCTTTCAGTTGTTGCTCGGTCTTGCCGACCCAGGCGATTTCCGGGCTGGTGTAGAGCACCCAAGGGATGGTGTCCATGTTGCAGTGCCCCGACTGGCCATCCATCAATTCGGCGACCATCACCGCCTCTTCCATTGCCTTGTGCGCCAGCATCGGGCCGGAAACGACATCACCCACCGCCCACACGCCGGGCAGGTTGGTACGGCAATGCGCATCGACATCGATACGGCCGCGTTCGTCGAGTTTGAGGCCGACCGCATCAGCGTTCAGTCCGTCGGTATTCGGGATGCGCCCGACCGAAACAATCAGGCGATCAGCGTCGAGTTTTTGCGCGGCGCCGGCTTTGTCGGTATACGCGATCGAGACACCTTTTTTCGACGTTTTTACTTCGCCGATTATTACGCCGAGCTGAATGTTCAATCCCTGTTTGGCGAAAACCTTGGCCGCTTCCTTGGCAACTTCGATGTCGGCCACGGAAAGAAAGTCGGGCAAGGCTTCGAGCATGGTGACTTCGGAACCGAGACGACGCCAGACACTGCCCATTTCAAGACCGATCACGCCGGCACCAATAATCGCAAGTCTTTTCGGCACGGCGTCGATATCGAGAGCACCAGCATTGTCGCAAATGATCGTGTTATCGACTTCAATCCCGGGCAGATGGCGAGCCCTGGAGCCGGTTGCAATGATCACTTGTTTAGCCTCGACAAGTTCCTCCCCGACTTTGATTTGCCAGCCGCCTTCGCCATGGGCGACAAATGACCCAAGACCGTTCAAAAGGGTAACCTTGTTTTTCTTGAACAAGCCCTTGATGCCGCTAGTGAGCTGATTGACGATGGTGTTCTTGCGTCCGATCATCGTCGGTATGTCGATCTTCAGCGTTCCCACCGAAATACCCTGCGCGGCAAAACCGTGACCGGCTTCTTCAAAAAGATGCGACGTATGCAGCAACGCTTTGGACGGGATGCAACCCACGTTCAGGCAGGTGCCGCCAAGACGCGGCTCGCCCTTTGGATCGGCGTAAGGATTTGATTCGCAGCAGGCTACGTTGAAGCCGAGTTGGGCCGCACGGATTGCACCCACATAGCCACCCGGGCCACCGCCGATAACCAGCACATCAAATTGTTTGGACATTTTTACCTCTTTAGACACGGCGACACAGAGATCACTGAGTTTTTGACTTCTCTGTGGTCTCTGCGCTGAATGCGGTTAATTGTTGAGATCAAACACCAAGCAGCAAGCGCGCCGGATCTTCAAGCGCCTCCTTCATCATCACCAGACCAAGTACCGCTTCGCGGCCGTCGACGATGCGGTGGTCATAGGACATGGCCAGGTAGTTGATCGGGCGGACAACGACCTGACCGTTTTCGACTACGGCGCGATCCTTGGTGGCATGAATGCCGAGAATCGCGGATTGTGGTGGGTTGATGATCGGCGTCGACAGCATCGACCCGAAAACACCTCCGTTGGAGATCGAGAAGGTGCCGCCGGTCAGATCTTCCATCGAAAGCTTGCCGTCCTTGGCTTTCTGCCCGAACTCGACGATCTTCTTCTCGATATCGGCAATGCTCATCTGGTCGGCGTCGCGCAGGATCGGCACCACCAGACCACGCGGGCTGCCCACGGCGACACCGATGTCGATATAGCCGTGGTAAACGATGTCGTTGCCATCCACCGAAGCATTGATGATCGGGAACTTTTGCAGGGCAGCGATCGCCGCCTTGACGAAAAAGCCCATGAAACCGAGGCGCACGCCGTGAGTTTTTTCAAATTTCTCGCCGTATTGCTTGCGCAGCGCCATGACCGGCGCCATGTTCACCTCGTTGAAGGTGGTCAGAATCGCATTGGTCGATTGCGACTGAACCAACCGCTCGGCCACACGGGCGCGCAGACGCGACATCGGCACACGCTGCTCGGGACGATCGCCCAGCGAAATTGAAACAGCGGGTGCTGGTGCCAGCGCAGAGATGGAGGGTCCAACGGCTGCAGCGGATTTCGGTGCAGGCGGGGGCGTCGGTGCTGCGACCGGGGGCTGGACCGCAGCAAGTGCATCTGCCTTGGTTACTCGCCCGCCGCGACCAGTGCCCGACACATCAGTCGCGGCAACGCCCTTCTCGTCGAGAATCTTGCGCGCGGCCGGCATGGCGACCCCGGCAGCAGATTTGGACGCCGGAGCGGGAATGGGTGCGGGAGCAGGAGTTGCAGGCACTTCCTTGGCCGCAGGTGCGGATGCAGCGACCGTGGCCGACGCCTCGGTATCGATACGTGCAATCAACTCGTCAGCCGCTACCGTATCGCCATTCCGCTTGAGGATTTCCACCAGCACACCACTCGCGGGTGCAGGAAGTTCAAGTACGACCTTATCGGTCTCGATGTCGATCAAGTTTTCGTCTCTCGATACGGCCTCCCCGACCTTTTTGTGCCAGGTCACAAGGGTCGCTTCAGCGACAGACTCCGATAGTTGCGGAACTTTGACGTCGATGATCATGTTCTCTCCGATTTAAGCGGGTTTGTATTGCCCGATTTCGCCCAATGCGGACTCGATCAGCGCTTTTTGTTGTGCGTTGTGCTTACTGTAGTAACCCGCTGCCGGGGAAGGTGACGCCGGACGCGATACGAGCAGCAGATGCTGTTTGCTGTTGAACGAGCGATCAAGGTGCTGGCGCGACGCGATCCAGTACCAGGCCCCCTGATTACGCGGCTCTTCCTGGCACCAGACAATCTCGGTGGCCTTCGGGTACTTGGCAAGTTCGGCGGCAAACGCGTCCCGCGGGAAGGGGTAAAGTTGCTCAAGACGGGCAATCGCGATGGTGGTGATGTTCTTTCCGCGACGCGCGGCGATGAGATCGTAGTAAACCTTGCCGGAACAGAAGATGACGCGCGTCACTTTCTTGGTATCGAGAGCATCCACTTCACCGATCACCGTCTGGAACCCGCCCTTGGCCATTTCATCCATGGTCGAAACAGCGTCCTTGTGCCGCAGTAGCGACTTCGGCGTGAAAACGATCAGCGGTTTGCGTTGCTTGCGAATCGCCTGCCGACGCAACATGTGGAAAACCTGTGCCGGGGTCGATGGCTGGCAGACTTCCATATTCATCTCGGCACATAACTGCATGAAGCGTTCGATACGCGCCGAGGAGTGTTCCGGCCCTTGTCCCTCGTAACCATGCGGCAACAGCAAGACCAAGCCACAGGCACGACCCCATTTTGTTTCGCCGGAAGCGATGAACTGGTCGATAACCACCTGTGCACAGTTGATGAAGTCGCCGAACTGGGCTTCCCAAACAACGAGTTCGTACGGATTCGAGGTGGAATAGCCGTATTCAAAGGCAAGTACTGCTTCTTCAGATAAAACGGAGTCATAGCACTGGAGAGTCGCCTGTTTATCCTGCAGGTTGGCCAGCGGATAATACTCACCCTCGTCCCAGGTCTCGCGGTGCTGATCATGCAGTACGGCGTGACGGTGGAAGAAGGTACTGCGCCCCACGTCCTCGCCCGAAATGCGAATGCCATAGCCGGAAACTAGCAGTGAGGCATAGGCAAGATTTTCGGCCATGCCCCAATCGAAAGGAACGCTGCCCAGCCCCATCAGACGACGGTCATCAATGATTTTCTTGACCCGGCTGTGCAGGGCAAAGCTCTCGGGAACCGAGGCCAGGCGCGCGGAGAGCCGCTTTACTTCCTTGATTGGAACGGTCGTATCGCAGTTTTCGATGTACTTCTTCGGCAGGAAAGGCGTCCAGTCGATCACAATGGGATTGGTGTAGCCCGCAATGACCGGGTTGTAGAGCAATTCTCCGCGATCGAGATGGTCGCGATAACTCTGGATCATATCCTCCGGACCATCGCCTGGCAGCACGCCTTCAGCCACCAGTTTGTCAGCGTAGATCTTGCGTGTTCCGGGATGCGCAGCAATCCGCTTGTACATCAGCGGCTGGGTGACCATGGGTTCGTCCTGCTCGTTGTGGCCGAGCTTGCGATAGCAGAAGATGTCGATAACAACATCCTTTTTGAACTCCTGGCGGAACTCCATGGCCAGACGCGTGACGGACGCCACGGCTTCGGGATCGTCTCCATTGACGTGGAAGATGGGCGCGTCAGCCATCTTGAAGATGGCGGTGCAATACGTGGAGGAACGGTAGTCGCGCGGGTCGGAAGTAGTAAAGCCGATCTGGTTGTTGACCACGATGTGCACCGTACCGCCCGTACCATAACCTCGGGTCTGCGAGAAAGTGATCATTTCCTGGTTGACTCCCTGGCCAGCGACGGCGGCGTCGCCGTGAATCAGCACCGGGAGAACCTTGTCCCGACCATTTTCACCGCGTCGAAGCTGCCGCGCATAAACCGATCCGACAACCACGGGATTCACGATTTCCCAGTGCGACGGGTTGAAGGCCAGCGTCAAATGGCACGGCCCTCCCGGGGTCGTGACGTCGGACGAGTAGCCGAGATGATATTTAACGTCGCCCGAGGTCAGGTCCTGCGGCTTCTTGCCCTCAAACTCGTCGAACAGCATCGCCGGCTCCTTGCCCAGCGTGTTGACCAGAACGTTGAGGCGTCCACGGTGCGCCATGCCGACCACGATGTCGTCGACACCCACGCTACCCGCAACACGAATCAATTCGTCCAGCGAAACGATCAGGGACTCGCCACCTTCCAGCGAAAAACGTTTTTGCCCCACATAGCGCGTATGCAAATAGCGCTCAAGTGTTTCTGCTGCTGTCAGGCGCTCGAGAAAGCGCAGTTTCTGGGACGACGTGTAGGTGCTCTTGGCACGGATCGGCTCGATGCGCGCCTGCACCCAGCGGCGCTCATTGATGTTGTTGATGTACATGTACTCAACACCGATCGAATTGCAGTAGGTTTCCTTGAGCGCATCGAGAATCTGCCCGAAGGTTGCACGCTCGGACACGCCTTTGAACGAGCCGGCGTTGAATGGCGTGTTTACATCGGCATCGGTGAGACCGTAGAAAGAAGGCTCGAGTTCGTTAACCACAGGGCGCGACTGACGTTTGAGCGGATCAAGATTGGCCCAGCGCGTTCCGAGGGTGCGGTAGGCACTGATCAATTGCAACACGCTGACTTGTTTCTTGTCATCCACAGGCCGGGTCGCCGCGAAGCGGTAACCGCCTTTCATCGCCTGATCGGCAAAGGCATGGACGACTGGAAGATGCGGAACATCGCGAGCTACTGAACTGGGCAACAGAGCCAACTTGTCGAAGTAGTCTCGCCACTCGCCCGGAACCGAGGCGGGGTTATCAAGATAGTTTTCGTAAAGCTCCTCCACGAAAGGAGCATTGCCGCCGAAGAGGAGAGAATTTCCGAACAGCTGATTCATCATGACAGTTGCCTGTAGTCTGGGTTTCTGGAGCAGGTACCGAAAAGACGGCAAGGAGAAGCAGGCGCGACCTGCACGCGAGGTGCGGTAGAGATCACTACCGCACCTCGCCTTCGTTATTAATCTTCGCGATGATGAATAGGAGGAACGTCGCGGGCCGGTGTTCCGATATACAGCTGACGCGGACGACCGATCTTGTATTCCGGGTCGGCAATCATTTCCTCCCACTGCACCATCCAGCCGACTGTACGAGCCAGCGCGAAGATGCAGGTAAACATTGAGGTTGGAATACCGATGGCCTTCTGGACGATACCCGAATAGAAATCGACGTTCGGGTAGAGCTTCTTCTCGATGAAGTAGTCATCTTCCAGCGCTATCCTTTCCAGTTCCATGGCCAGTTTGAACAGGCGGTCATTCTCCAGCCCTTGCTCCTTCAATACATCGACGCAAATCCCGCGCATCAACTTGGCGCGCGGATCAAAGTTTTTGTAGACGCGATGACCGAAGCCCATCAGCTTGAACGAGTCGTTCTTGTCCTTGGCACGCTTGATGTACTCGGGAACGCGGGAGATATCGCCGATCTCTTCGAGCATCTTGAGGCAGGCCTCGTTAGCGCCACCGTGCGCCGGGCCCCACAGACACCCCATACCCGCAGAAATACAGGCATACGGATTGGCGCCGGACGACCCCGCCAGACGGACGGTCGAGGTCGAGGCGTTCTGCTCGTGATCGGCATGCAGGGTAAAGATGGTATCGAGCGCGTGCACCAGCACGGGATTGGGTTTGTATTCCTCACAGGGCGTCCCGAACATCATGTGCATGAAGTTGGCGGTGTACCCCAGATCATTGCGCGGATACATGAAGGGCTCGCCCATCGAATACTTGTAGGCCAGCGCAACAATTGTCGGCAACTTGGCCACGATGCGATTGAAGCTGATATTCCGATGCTCGGCGTCGGAGAAGTCCTCTGCTTCGTGATAAAACGCCGACAGCGCCCCGACCACCCCGACCATCACCGCCATCGGATGCGCATCACGACGGAAGCCCTGATAGAACTTCGCCATTTGCTCATGCACCATGGTGTGCTTCTTGATGATGGAGACGAACTCCCTTTTTTCGTCGGCGTTCGGCAGGTCACCGTGTTTCAGCAAGTAGGCCACATCAAGGAAGTTGCAATGCTTCGCCAGTTGTTCAATCGGATAACCCCGATAGAGGAGCTCGCCCTTATCGCCATCAATAAAGGTTATTTTTGACTTACACGAAGCCGTAGACAAAAAACCGGAATCGTAGGTAAACAGGCCAGTTTTGGCGGCCAGGGTTCGAATATCGATACAGTCGTTGCCATGAACCGGCGTCATGATCGAAAAATCGACTGGATCCTGACCTTCGATAATCAATGTTGCCTTGCGCTCGCTTGTCATTAAAATCTCCCGTTCAGGTTTTTGAAGTCACATGACCAACCAAAAGCCCCTATATTGGGGCGCTTCCCTTACTTTAATCTTACGTCCCGTAGCATGGCCACAACTTCGTCCTGCGCCGAATCCTCACACTTGCGCTTTCCGGTAATCAAGGGCCAAAGATCAAGATCTTCCATGTCCGCCAACACGATAAATGCCGCTGACTGCTCCGGAGTCAAGCTTGAGAAATGCTTATCGAGAAAGCCTCCCAGCAGCAAATCCATCTCTAGCAATGCGCGGTGCGAACAACGCCAGCGCAAACGGTTTAATTCAGAGCTAGCTTCCATCAAATCGTCCTCCGGAAGGTTATCAGGCCATGATTACTTGAGCTCATATTCTTGATGGATACGATTGCCATCGAGATTATTCCAATTAAATTATTGGCCAAAATTAACGAGGGGTTCGACCCACATCGCCCCTTGAAAGTTCATGCGCCTGAGACGTGAGCCATGCCATGCGAATCCGAGTTATTTCGCACTACCCCAACTCATTGTGATAATGGAAATCATGGGTTGAATAAAACCCTCGACGCCATTCCACAGGCTTGTTGGCATAGGTGAACGTAACCCGCTCGACAAGCAGCAATGGGCTACCCTCGTCCACCTGAAGAAATTCTGCACTTACCCTGTCGGCCGCCACGGCACGTAAACGTTCATCGGCACGAATCATGCGCACACCGTAACGATTCTCGAACAAACTGTACAGTGACATCCCGCCAGATTTGAGAATATCCATCGTCAGATCGAAAAACAGCTCACCGGGAAGATAGATTTCATCGAAAACAGCCGGCTCATCACCAAATCGTAACAGTCGGCGGATAATGATTATTGGCGCACCGGACTCAAGAGCGAGAGTGCGGGCAACATCCGCTCCAGCCTTTGCCCGCCAGCACTCCAGGGGAATGCTCTTCGCCGTTTTCAGTTCGCCTTCATTGGCTGCAAGACGAAGAAAACGAAAGAACGAACGCGGATCGTTGTGCGTGGCAACGAAAGTGCCCTTACCTTGGCGGCGCACCAGAAGGTTCTCGGCCGCCATCTCGTCGATCGCTTTACGCACTGTGCCTTGACTCACGCCAAAGCGTGCGGCCAGGTCAGACTCACTGGGGATGACATCGCCCGGGCCCCATTCACCCGATTCGAGCCCGCGCGTAATCAGCCCTCTAATTTGTCGATACAGAGGACTGAAGGTTGGAGAATGCAGGGTTAATGGCTTGTTCATGGAATCGAATTTCAGCACACTTGGTTCATTACGTCCATTCTATTATTTATATCTTATATAAGACAGAAGATAGTTTAATCTGG
This sequence comes from Rhodocyclaceae bacterium, assembly GCA_031398685.1. Classification (GTDB taxonomy): domain Bacteria; phylum Pseudomonadota; class Gammaproteobacteria; order Burkholderiales; family Rhodocyclaceae; genus Propionivibrio. The sequence goes on from JANNNT010000385.1 coordinate 12,968, forward strand.
AGTATCCCGGTAATTGACACTGCCTGACGTTCGCTCTTATGATTCCGAATTGTTTTATCCACCTTGAACGAATCCGTAACTGGCAAAACAATAGCCGTTATCAGGTTTTTTCCAGTTCATTGTTATCCAAAGGAGCCGCACCATGTCCAAAACCCCAGTTCGCGTCGCTGTCACCGGCGCTGCCGGCCAGATCGGTTATAGCCTGCTTTTCCGTATCGCCTCTGGCGAAATGCTTGGAAAAGACCAACCGGTCATTCTCCAACTGCTCGACCTGCCGCAAGCCCAGAAAGCCTGCCAGGGCGTTATCATGGAACTCGATGACTGCGCCTTCCCGCTGCTCGCCGACGTGTTCGCCACCGATGATCCACATGCTGCTTTCAAGGATGCCGACATTTGCCTGCTGGTTGGCGCACGTCCGCGTACTGCCGGCATGGAGCGTGCCGACTTGCTGACTGCCAACGGCGCCATCTTCACCGTTCAGGGCAAGGCCATCGCCGAAAACGCCAAGGAAGACGTCAAGGTTCTGGTGGTCGGCAACCCGGCCAACACCAATGCCTACATTGCCCGTTCAGCCGCCATCAAGGTTGGCCGCACCAACCCGGCCAATTACCACGGCATGACCCGCCTCGACCACAACCGCGCGCTTTCGATGGCCGCCAAAAAAGCCGGTCGCCCTGTTTCCAGCCTGAAGAAAATGGCCGTCTGGGGCAATCACTCCCCGACGATGTACGCCGACTACCGTAACTGCACGTCGAATGGCGACAGCGTCAAGGCCCTGATTAATGATCCGGTCTGGAACAACGACGTCTTCCTGCCGACCGTGGGCAAGCGCGGTGCCGCCATCATCGAAGCGCGCGGCCTCTCCTCCGCCGCGTCAGCCGCCAACGCGGCCATCGACCACGTCCATGACTGGGTACTCGGTTCTGACGACTGGGTCACACTGGGCGTTCCCAGCGACGGTTCCTACGGCATTCCGGCTGGGATCGTGTTCGGCTTCCCCTGCGAGTGCAAGGGCGGCTCCTACACGATCATTCAGGGCATCGAAATCGACGAGTACTCGCGCGAGAAGATCAACAAGACACTCAAGGAACTGACCGACGAAGCAGAAGCGGTCAAGAGCATGCTCTAAGCGACACGCTTGCTCCTACAAAAAGTCGCAGCGAGTCTGCGGCTTTTTTTCGTCTTGATTCCCGCCTCGTCGCGGTAAAATGCACGCATTGCAATTCATCCGGAAACCTCCCATGCGACACCCCAGCGACATCCTTTTCCCTGGCGAAAAACTCTTCCCCATCCTGCCTGCCGTTGACCACTACGCCGGTTCGGAAAAACTGATGAAGAAGGCCGTGCAGCTGCAAAACGAGTTGGGGCCGGTCTTTGACATTACCTGTGATTGTGAGGACGGCGCGCACGCCGGAGCTGAGGGTGAGCACGCCGAAATGGCCGCCGGCATCATTATGAGCGACGACAATCGCCATGGCCGTGTAGCCGCGCGCATCCACGACTTCACGCATCCGAACTGGCAGCAGGACCTGGACATTCTTGTTTCTCTCGCCGGTACTCGCCTGCCCTTCATCACCCTGCCCAAGCCGCGCGGCGTCGCCGATGTACGCGCCCAGATCGCAGCGCTGCGCAATGCCGAAATTGCCGCCGGTCTGAAACGGCAGATTCCTGTTCATGTGCTGATCGAGACGCTCGGTGCCCTGCGTGAAGCGTGGGACATCGCTGCACTGCCCAGCGTCGAATCGCTCGATTTCGGCCTGATGGATTTTGTCTCAGGTCACCACGGCGCGATTCCCGGTTCGGCGATGAAGAGTCCCGGGCAGTTCGAGCATCCGCTGGTTACCCGCGCCAAGTGCGAAATCACTACCGCGGCACTGGCCAATGGCGTCGTCCCCACCCACAACGTCACCACCGAACTGAAGGATCTCGACGTGATCCGCAACGATGCCCGGCGCGCGCGTAACGAATTCGGCTATCTGCGCATGTGGAGCATCCACCCCAACCAGATCATGCCGATTGTCGAAGCCATGCGCCCGGATTTCTCCGAAGTTGAAACGGCTACCGCCATCCTGATTGCCGCACAGGACAAGGACTGGGCACCTATTGCCCACGAAGGCCGGTTGCACGACCGCGCCTCGTATCGCTATTACTGGGAACTGCTGGCGCGCGCGCACGCTACGGGCATGAGCCTGCCGGTCGACGCACAACAGCGTTTTTTTGGCTGAACCATGAGTCTTCCAGCATTGACACAGGCCTTGCTGAGGTTTCGCGACCAACGGAACTGGGCGCAATTTCACACCCTGCGTAACCTGATCGTTTCGCTCAATCTGGAAGCCGCCGAGCTACTCGAACTCACGCAGTGGAAAACCGACGAGGACATCTCCGTCCTTGCGAACGATGCGAGCACCAACGAGGCATTGCGTGACGAATGCGCCGATGTGCTGCTCTATCTGCTGCTCATTGCGGACAAAGCGGGGATTAATCTGGAAGAAGCGGCGCGCAGCAAACTCGAAAAGAACGCTGCAAAATACCCGGTCGAGAAGGCCTACGGTTCAAGCCGCAAGTACACCCAGCTCGAGGATTGAAGCACTGCGTTTCAATCAGCCTTCCTGCTGCTCCAGCGTAAAGCCGGCACCAGCATTCAGTCCGAGCACTTGTACCAGATACGGCATTACTTCGGACAGCGTGGCGTGCAAGGTCCACGGCGGATTGAGAATGAACATGCCGCTACCGTGCATACCAAAGCTGTCCTTGGCTGGTTCGTTGACGCGCAGTGCGACATGCAGCCAGTTTTTGGCAGGCAGGCGCTTCAAGCGCTGCGGCAATTCATGAGCGTCGAGGCGAGTGAGCTGTGGATACCACAACGCATAGGTCCCACCGGGAAAACGCGCTAGCGACTCTTTCAACGTGTGGAACACCCGCTCGTAATCCTGCTTGTCTTCGTAGGACGGATCGATCAGCACGAGCGCCCTACGCGACGGGGGTGGCAGCAAGGCCTTGAGTCCGGCAAAGCCGTCCGTCGACTCGACGATGACCTGTTTCCCGGCGTCCTGGAAATTTCCCAGCAATAGGCGCGCGTCTTTGCTGTGCAGCTCGAAAAGGCGTAGACGATCCTGTTCGCGCATGGTCCACAAGGCAAAATACGGTGATCCGGGATAGGCTTGCAAACGGCGATCCGGATTTAACCTGCGCACCAGATCAACATACTCGGCTAGCGCAGCAGGAAGATCGTTGCGCCCCCACAAACGACCAATCCCTTCCTTGTATTCTGCCAGCTTGACTGCATAACCGGAGTCCAGCGCATAAGCGCCAGCTCCCGCGTGTGTATCGATGACCCAGAAGGGCTTATCCTTTTGGCCGAGATAACGGGTCAGTTGGACAAGAACAAGGTGTTTGAGAACGTCGGCATGGTTACCGGCGTGGTAGGCGTGACGATAGCTGAGCATGGGCGAGGACTGTCTGCGTTTTCGGCGAAGGATGCGATTGTACGCCGGGCGATAGCAATTAGCCCGTCAGTAAGGCATGTCACCCCGGTCATTCAAGCGCAACAAACCGTGGCGTAAACAGTGATTCTGAGTCTCTCGATCAGCTATCGGCGTTAGCTGGGCCGGCATCCGCTGGCGGCGCAACACCAAGCGAGGCCTCATTGCCGTCGTTACCCGCGGGGGCTTTCTCCGCAAGTTTACGCAGGCGCTTTTCTTCCTGCTTTCTCTTCTTTTCCAGATCTCTCTGGCGTTTTTCAAACGAGTAATTTGGTTTTGCCAAAACAATATCCCTGATCGGCACAAATGCCGAATAAAGCACTACAAGAAAACACCAGAGCAGACACCGCAGATGACAATCACCAGCGGTTTCCAATCCTGTGCTTGCGAAAAAAAATCAGTAGCGATTACCGCCGCCACCGCCGCCCGAACCGCTACGGCCTGAGCCATACGGGCCACGCGCGCCACCAGCACCGCCGCCACCAGGACCACGGCGCTGACCACCGCCACCGCCACCGCCACCACCGCTACGCGGCTCCTGCGGACGCGCTTCATTGACCGTCAGCGCCCGGCCTTCAATGCTCTTGCCGTTAAGGGCGGCAATCGCAGCCTGCGCTTCCTGATCAGAACCCATCTCGACAAAGCCGAAACCTTTCGATCGTTGCGTTTCGCGGTCGGTGATGACCTGAGCTGAAGTCACCGTGCCATGCGCGGCAAACATCTGCTCCAGATCGCTTTTTTTCATGTCGTAGCTTAGATTGCCGACGTATAGCTTCGTGCCCAATTGAGAAACTCCCAAGTTAAAACGTTGAGGAAACTGCTTTACAACAATAGCAAGGCCGGACGCCAGAGTCTAATAAATTAGTACACAAAAAAACGGGAACTACTCCGGCAGCGCGATCTTGTAGTCGGTGCTGAACTGATAATCGTGGAAGATATGCTCGGCACTGAGCAACTGGAAACTGCCGTCATCAAGCTTGCGCGTCGTATCCTTGAGACGATAGGTGTAGTGGCCGCAGGTCCACAAATCGAAGTTGCGCATCTGGGTGCACAAACAGGTCTTGTCCTGCACCGAAATCCGCTTGACACCAGGATTCGCCTCCACTTCACGGTTATAGGCCGTAATGTAGGAACAACTGCCGTGGGCATCAAGCAGATAACCATACGCCTCGCAATTGGGGCGGATTCCATCACCAATGGCCGGGCTTTTTCTCAACATGCGCATCGGGTAACCCGTCGGTGAAATCAGGTTAACCTCAATCTGATCTTCACTGGCCTTGAAGTACTCCTGCTGCACGTCTTCAGGCAAGCCACACTCTCTGGCAACGGTAAAGCGCGTTGCCACCTGCACGGCTGCCGCGCCGTTCTCAAGGTAGGAGACAGCGTCACTCCCGGTAAAAATTCCGCCTGCCGGGATCAGTGGTATATCGAGGTGTTCGGCCAGCATGAACTGGCGAATCTCGGCAACGATGGTTACCAGATCATAAGCCGCCCAATCCATGCCGAAACCCAGATGGCCGCCAGCCAGCGGGCCCTCGACCACCACGTAGTCGGGCAGCCGGTTGCTGCGGGCCGTCTTGCGCAGGAAAAGTTGCAATGCACGCAGTGAGGAAACGATGATGCCCAGTTTGGCGTCGCGAAAACGCGGATGATCTTCGATCAGCGCAAACGATCCGAGATGCAAACCTGCGGCCAGTGTAATGCCATCGATACCGGCATCGAGCGCCGCCTGCATGCGAACGCGCAGGGTTTCCTTGGGCGCGTTCATGGTCAACTTTTCCATGCAGTTGACAAAAATGAGACCCTCACCGCGCTTGGCCTCCATCGTCTTGCCAACGTGCATTTTGGTCGCCTCGGCCAGTTGACCTAGATCGAACTGGACAACCGACTTGTCGGTATTGGCAACGTTGAATTTGTAATGTTTGAGTTTGTCCTTGACGAACTTGGTGTTGAAACGCCGGTCAGCCACGGTCTTGACCATGGCATCGGAAATATGACCAACCCCGCCAAGGCGAGCCGCCTCAAGTGCCAATTCGGCCGTCGAAATATCGACCCCCATACCGCCAATGACGATTGGCACCAGTTCCTTATTGCCCAGCTTCAAACGAAAATCATCAACACGCTTCATCAGTGCCCTTCCACAATCCACAACACCCCATCCACTTGCCGGAAGGGAAATATCAAAATCACGCCAGTCCGGCATTATCGCTCAGGAAGCAATAAATTAGCGCGTCAAACCGGCTGAAAGTACTAAATCAGCCGTGGCAAGGATTGGTACGAACCCCGGCGACGAAATTGTACAGTTGAACTGTCAGCCATGAATTTGCAGACAGCCGCTCATAAACAGAAACACCCGCTGTTTCTCAGTCTCCAAGCCTTGGGCAATGACGTTAAGCCTGAAGTTCCTGTCCAGATCGATGGCGGTTTATAGATCGCGTAGCTGCAATGCATGAGGACGAGCCGTCCTTGGCGTATATTATCTTCCGTATCAGCCCTTCGATCCGGGAGCACGCCATGTCCGATTGCAGCGAACACGAGTCCACCTCTCCCATTCCGTGCGGTATTGGCATCCCGCGCCGAAATGCATTCGACCCGGTCGCTTTCGAAAAAGCCGTCAGCGATCTGCTTAGCGCCTGCGGCATTGCCCCGGATGCGGCTCACATGGGGAGAACGGCACAGCGCGTGCGCGAACTCTGGCAACGCCGCCTGCTCGGAGGCTACGACCTTGATCCGGCAGAAGCCCTTGGTGAAGGTTTTGAAGATCATCGCACCGACATGGTGGTGATCCGCGGCATTGCCGTCCATGGCGTCTGCCCGCACCATCTGGTGCCCTTCCGTGGCCTCGCCCATGTCGCTTACCTTCCTGGCGGGCGTCTGCACGGGTTTGGCCGGATAGCTCGATTAGTCGACGCCATCGGCCACCGTTTTACCTACCAGGAGTGGATGACCCGGGATATTGCCGAGGCGCTGATGGGCCATGGCAAGGCGCGCGGCGCGGCCTGCGTGATCGAGGCCGAACAGTTGTGCCTCCTGCTAGGAGAAGATCGGCGCGGTGACGAGCGCGTCGTCACCCAGTCCTTCACTGGCGAGTTCGAGACATCGAATCAGCAGCGCAACGAATTCCTGCGTGCGATCAGCAGCGCTCGCCGGAACGATTGACCTCTTACAACCCGGTCAGCGTCAAGGCCAAGGGCGTTGTCAAGGCAGCGAGCCCCGTCGATAAGACCAGGCTACTGGCGATCGGTCCTTCGAGCACCTTGAATTGCCTGGACATGAGATAAACGTTGGCGCCGATGGCAATCGACGAGAGCAAGACCACCACCCGCGTTTCCATTATCGGCAGTCCGAGCAGCCTCGCCAGCGCCCACACCACCAGAGGCTGGATGACCAGCTTGACGGCGCAGATGGAAACACTGATCTTCCACCCCTCGCGCACCCCGTATTCAGCCAGCCCCATGCCGAGAGCAATCAGCGCCATCGGCGCAGCGGCCTGTCCAACCATGCTTACGGGAACACCGATAGCGTCAGGCAAAGGCCATCCGGTCAGACCAAAGATCGTCCCGGAAAGAATGCCGGCGACGATAGGATTGGTCAGAACGCTGCGCAGAGTCATGGCAAAACCCCGCACTGAAAAGCTGCCGTGCCGCGCCCATTCGACGGAAACGGTCACCAGTGTCCACAGGATCAGCGCATTGAATACCAGCACCAGAGCAACTGACGGCACTGCCGCATCGCCAAGCGCCACCTTGGCCAGTGGCAAACCGAGCAGGACATTGTTGGAAAACACACCACCCAGCGCGAACACCGACTGCGACACGCCATCAAGCGCAAACAGTTTCCAGGCAATCAGTCGGCCAACTACAAAAACGATCAGACAACCACCAAAGAAAGCGATCAGCAGTCGGGCATCGACGGGTGGCAGCTTCGAGAAGTCGCTCATGAGACGGAACAACATGGCGGGCAGTGCCACCGAGAAAACGAATGTCGAAAGGCTTTCTGACATGGCCTTCGGCCAGCCCGAAAAACGCATCAAGGCATAACCGACAAAAACCAGCGCAAAGAGTGGCGCAGCAATCACCACCTGGTGCAAAAACGTATTCATGAAAATTCAATTCTCGATTACGGAAAACTTCACTCGTGTTTTGTGTTCATCGACCCGGCCAGATGGGCGGGAACCGGTTTGATCCGAATAGCAGCCAACTGCCGAAGACCCCTGAAGCTTACTGGATTTGATGTAGCTGAATGTTCTTTTGTCTGAAACGCGCGACAATACGCGCCGCACCGATACTCATTCTTACCACTTGGCCACTCGCTTGACTACCCCATTACCCCACCACCTAACTACCATCGAGCAAGGATTTCACCTGATCCATGCCGATTCAGCGCTGCTCGTCGTCAACAAGCCCAGCGGCTTGTTATCCGTACCCGGACGCGGCGCAGAAAAGCAGGACTGCCTGATCAAACGCGTCCAGGCCGACTACCCGGAGGCTCTGATCGTGCATCGTCTGGACTGTGATACGTCCGGCCTGCTCGTTCTGGCGCGCGGCAAGGAAATGCATCGCCGCCTGAGCATCCAGTTTCAGGACCGACACGTGAGCAAACTCTATATCGCCGTTGTCCAAGGGGAACTTGCTCAGACCTCCGGCGAAGTCAACCTGCCGCTCATCGTCGACTGGCCGAACCGCCCGCTCCATAAAGTCGATTTCGAGATGGGCAAACCCTCGCTCACCCTCTACCGGGTACTCAGTCACAATGCCGCTGAACAGTGTTCGCGCCTCGAACTCACACCGGAAACCGGTCGCACGCATCAGCTTCGCGTGCACATGCAGGCCCTCGGCCACCCGATTCTCGGCGACTCGCTCTACGCCGATGCGGCGACACGCGAAAAAGCGGATCGTCTGCTGCTGCACGCCGAACACCTGGCTTTCGCCCACCCGGAAAGTGGCGAGCCCTTGAGCTTCACCTGTGCCGCTCCTTTCTAGCCAACGTACCCACACCACTCCTCAAATCCTCATGAGAATTTCGGATCATCCCCTCTGGCTCGTCGGCTTCCGCCCATTTTTTGCACTGGCGTGCATCTCCGGCCTGAGTCTGCCGATTCTGTGGGCACTGATCTTTACGGGTTCCCTGCCAGCCCCCGCCACTTCGTTTTCGTCAAGCCAGTGGCACGCCCACGAGATGTTCTTCGGCTTCGGCTGGGCGGTGCTCGGCGGTTTCCTGCTTACGTCAACCAAGAACTGGGTCAGCCAGCGGGGTTACCACGGCAAGGCGCTGATCTTTCTTGTTGCCGCCTGGCTGATCGAGCGCGCCGGAATGTGGTTTGAAGGCACCCTGCCGCCCATAGTGTTCCGAATTTCGAACAACCTCTTTCTCGGCTCGATTGTCGTAATGGTCGCGTGGACGCTGATCAGCCACCGCAAGGACGACTCCTACCGCGACAACTACTTCTTCCTCATCATCCTGCCGCTCTTCCTGGCATCGAAGAATCTGATGCTCGGCGCCGACTACTTCCAGGCCGGCTGGAGCATGGCTATCGGGCTGTTCCGCATGGCTTTCCTGGTGATGTTCGAGCGCACGCTGACACAGTTCATGAAGGGCGTCTTCCAGGTTTCCATCCTGCGCAACCCGCTGCTCGACCACACCATCAAGCTGCTCGCCCTGACCCTGGTTGCTGTCGACCTGATGCCGCCCCTGGTGGCCGCTGGCATCAGTCTGTTCCTCGCTGTGCTGCTGCTCGGCCGCTTCTTTTTCTGGAAACCGCAACGGGCGATGCGCAGACTCGATATCGGCATCATGTATCTCGCTTATCTGGCCATCGTCGTCCAGTTGCTGATCAACGCAGTAACTCCATTTACCGATATCGCCTGGGTCGGCACGGTCTCCGTCCACGTTTTCACCTTCGGCGCGATGGGTCTGGTCATTCCAGCCATGCTGATCCGCATCGCAAAGGGGCATACGGGAAGAAAAGTGGTTTTTGACCGCCTCGACAACGGGGTGTTGTGGATCATGATCCTCGGTTTTGTCGTACGCATCGTCGCACCGCAGATCTACCCGGCCGCTTACCTGCACTGGATATACCTTGCGGCAAGCTGCTGGTTTGCCGGGTTTTCGATACTGGGCTGGCGCTACATCCCCTACCTGGTGCAGGCACGTGTTGATGGCCGCGAGCACTGACCCGGCAAAGACAATCTGCGCCACATCTTGAAGGCAGATTAGCGCCCGTAAATACCCTCGGCGCGCGTGCGTGAACCACCGGAAAGGACGACGGGTTGAACCTGAAAAACGCAGTTCAACCACGGCGACACAGCGGCCACGGCGAAAACCCTCGGTTGTTGCGGTATTTACAACTCACCCTTTGGGTGATTGATCGAAACAATACAAGTCTTTGTTTTTCCGCCGTGTTCGCTGTGCCCGCCGTGGTCAACTGCTTTTTCTAGGTTGAATCAGCATGGAACTTTTTCCAGAAAAAGTGGAACCAGCCACCCGCCTGCATTCTGGCGGCAGGTGTTTTTATGAGCCTAATCCAGATCCTTAATGGCTTCCGGCAAATCAAGTCGGTTGGTCAGGCGTTGCAAACACGCCTGCACCAACATCCCGGCGCGTTCCTGGGTGGCCGCCTCGGCATAGCAGCGCAACTCCGGAGCATTGCCCGAGGGGCGGAAATGCACGATTTCATTGCCCTCCAGCGCGATGCGCAGCCCGTCCGTCTGATCCAGCCCGACGGGTTTGCCACACAGTCCGTCGAGCAGTGTCTCGATGGCGGCGTTGGACGAGGCCAGCGACTGCAGCAGCAACCGGCTTGTTTCGGTCGGAAAATTCTGCAGACGGTCGCTTGCCGTAAACCGCGCCGGCAAGCGCTGGAGCAGTGCGGAAACCTTGACCCCGGCCTCGCGGGCCATCGACAGCAGGCAGAGGATAGGCAACACCGCATCGCGGGTCATCAATGGGGATAGCACCCGGCCGTTCTTCTCAAGCGCCGATCCAACCAGAAAGCCGCCGTTCGGCTCAAAACCCACGACATTCCGCGCGCCGGACGCAATCAATTGTTCGATGCCCTCAATTACATAAGGGGAACCGATGCGGGTTCTGACGACGTTCGGGAACGCGCCGCACAGCTCAACCGCGGTGTTGCAACTGACCGTCGTGGCCACCGCCTGCGCGCCGAGGTATTGCGCGCACAGGATGGCGGCCACATCGCCGCGAAACCAGTTGCCCTGTTCATCGCCCAGCAACGGCCGGTCGCCATCGCCATCCGTGGAAAGAATCGCATCAAAACCATACTGCTCCGCCCAGCGGCGCGCCTGCTGGATATCGACCTCACTTACGGCTTCGGTGTCGATGGGAACGAATTTGTCGGTCCGACCTAGGGCGATGACTTCCGCGCCCAGCCGTTCCAGCAGCTCGCGCAGCAAATCCCGCGCCACGCTGGAGTGCTCGTAAAACCCCAGTTTCATTCCGGCCAGGCCTTGCGGCGGAAAGAACTGGAGGTGCCGGTCGATATAGCTGTGATAAGCGCTGTGATTGATTTCCGGCAGATCAACAACCCGGCCGTCTTCCGGCACGCTCACTACCGCCTGGCTAATGCTGGCCTCGTCCGCCTTGGTGATCTCGCCGGCCATTCCGTAAAACTTGATGCCATTGCGGTCAAAAGGAATGTGGCTGCCAGTGACCATGATCGCCGGCAAGCCTTGTGTCTGCGCGTAGTAAGCGAGCGCCGGGGTGGGGATGGCGCCGTAAAAATCGACGCTCAGCCCGGCATGCTGGATCGCCGCCGCACACGCCGCCGCGATCTCCGGGCTGCTCGGGCGCAGATCCATGGCCAGGGCGACGCGCCCTGGCGTCGCCGAAACCGCAGATATCGCCTTCAGGAAGGCGGCGGTATAGGCGAAAGAGACCTCGCTGGTCATATCGACCACCAGGCCCCGCGCGCCGCTGGTGCCGAAACGTACGCCGCTGGTGTCCATCAGTGTCTGGATGGAAATCTGTCGTTCAGAGGAGTTCATAGACTGGTATTCCTGTAAAAATTTATTCGTTAGCGCCGTCACGTCAATCGGCTTATGCCCCTGGGCTCATCCTGATCGGTCTTCGCTTTCAGCGACTTCTTCGGATAGATATCAAAGCGGCTTGAATTGCCTTCCAGCGCATAGCCCGGTTTTGCTCCGTCGATGGCCGGTGCCTTGCGCGGCCGTTTGACGACAACCCGGTGCGTAGCCAGCGCCAGTGCAGCTTCCAGCAACGCCGGCGCATCATCGTCGTCACCGGCCAAAGGCCGAAACAGACGCATTTCCTTCTTGACCAACGCGCTTTTATCGCGGTGAGGAAACATCGGGTCAAGGTAAATGACCTGCGGCGGCTCATCGTCCCAAGCGTCCAACAAATCGATGGCATTGCCACGGATCAGCCGCATCTTCGCCACAATCGGCCCGACCTCAGCGTCCGCCAACGCCCGCTGCAAGCCGTCTTCAAGCAAGGCGGCAATCAAGGGTCGGCGTTCGATCAGCGTGATCGCACAACCCAACCGGGCCAACACAAAGGCATCGCGCCCCAGCCCCGCCGTGGCGTCCACAACAACGGGGCGAACCCCTTGCTGGATGCCGACCGCCTTGGCGATCATCTGACCGTTGCCGCCACCGAACAGCCGCCGGTGCGCCACCACCCCCTCGACAAAATCCACCCGGATCGGGCCTGCGGCGTGCGGGCCCAGCTCGATGAATTGCAGGCCCTCGTGACCGAGTTGCAAGGCGTACTCGGCCTCACCATCCATTTTTAGCTGCAAACGCACGGCCCATTCGGCAGCCGTCTGCGCAAAAACGGGATCAAGTGAGTCCATTCGGACAGTAGCCATTGGCCGTTCACCGCTCATCAGAAATAATCTCAAACAGGACTGAGCCTCAAGTGACGAATTGTATCCGCTGCATCCCTGAACTCCGAAATCCACGCATCGTCACAGCGTCCCATGGAATCCCTTCACAGCAAGGACCTTAGCGCTCGGCTTAAAGCAGGCAAGCCCTTACTCTGGATCAACCTGCAACTCGCTGCAGAACATGGCGTCGGAACGGGTCTACCCGCTGGTCCATGAACGGGTGTCGGGCGGATAGGCCGTGGCCGACGACGACCTGTTCAAGGTGCTCGCCCGCCTGAAGCAACTCAACGGAATCCAGATCAAACCGTCGGCCTCGGCCGCCTTCCTTGGCCTCAAGCTTTTTGCTGGCCGAAAGTACCTGGGATCGACTCTATCCACGAGCAGCTCGAGAGCAACCCACATTTTCTGGACCACGGGCGGCTCCTTCGTACCCCCGGAAGCGCACGAGAAATTCTATCAACGGGGCTGCGAACTACTTAGCGCTCAATAAGAAGTGGATACTCGTGAGCGCGTCGTGCCTCACAGCACGCGCCCGTGCCACCACAGCGACAACACGGCGGCCACGGTGGCGAACAACGCGGCCAGCGCGGCAAAAAGAGCACTGATCTCGGTCTGTTTCTTCTCTAGCGCAATGCGCGCATTCAGCGACTCGTAGATCTTCTTGAGATCGACGGCGGTGCCCGCGTAAAAATACTCGCCGTGCGTCATCTCGGCGATGCGCTTGAGGCTTTCCTCGTCCAGACGTACGCGCATGGACCAGCCTTCGAAACCAATCGTCTCGCCTTCCTTGGTCCCGACACCTACGGTAAAAATGCGCACTCCGCGGTCCGCCACCAATTTGGCGGCTTCCAGTGCATCCGGCCCGGTAGTGCGCTGACCATCCGTCAGCAGGATCACCGCCGCAGACCCGTTGGACCCCGGCGGAACCGGCTTGAATTCCTCTTTCGGCTTGCCCGACTTACCGATAGGTCCGCCATTGCTCTCGTCCTGCTTGCTTTGACCATAGATGAGCTGACCGATGTCAATGCCGGCATCCGGGAACAGTGTCGCCAGCGCGACGATCAAGCCGCTGCCGATGGCGGTGCCGCGCTGCAGTTGAAAGCGGTCGATGGCGGCCACCAGATCCTCGCGCGCCAGCGTCGGCGCCTGCACCACAGACGCCGTTGCGGCGAAAGCCACGATGCCGACCTTGGTGCGCGACGGCAGATCCGCGACAAAAGCCTTGGCTGCGGCCTGCGCCGCCTGGAGGCGATTGGGCTGCACGTCGGTCGCGCGCATGCTGCCTGACACGTCCATGGCCAGAATGATCGTCTCCTGTTGCGTCGGCAAGGTGACCAGGGCGATCGGCCGCGCAGTGGCCAGCAACATGAGTGCCAGGGCAATCAGGAACAGGACAGGCGGCACATGGCGACGCAGGCGATTGCCCACACCCAGAGCCGCGTTCACCAGGCTTAGGGTGGAGTAGCGCACGGCAGCCCGTTTCTTGCGCCGCAGGATCAGCACGTAGAGCCCGATCAGCAGCGGGATGGCAAGCAGCAACCAGAGCATCAGCGGCCATTGGAAAGTCATCATCTGCGCGCCTCCGCCGGTCGGCTTGTGCTCGCCCGCGCACCGCTTTCGCGGGTTTCGATATGTCCTGGCAGACCGCCGCCGCTGGCCGCGCGACTGCGCAACTGGCGCAGGTCGGCAAAGCGCAGCAAGGCGTCCAGCACGTCGCTGTCGGTCGACAGTTCAAGCGCATCGACGCCGGCATTGGCAAAGCTCTCGCGCAAGCTTAATTCGCGCAAGCTTAATTCGCGCTCTGCCGCCAGTTCGGCAAAGCGCCGCCGAAAACCCTTGTCATGGGTATCGACGAACAATTGTTCGCCACTCTCGGCATCCTGCAGCAGCACCATACCGAGATCGGGTATCTCGTGCTCCAGCGGGTCGGACAAACGCACCGCGACGACCTCATGGCGCATCGCCAGCCGGGCCAGTGCCTGTTCCCAGCCCGGCGTGCTGATGAAATCCGAGACCACGAAAACGAGTGAGCGACGTTGCATGATCTGCGACGCCTGCGTCAGCAGGCTCGCCAGTTGCGTCGGCACCGGCGTGGTCACCGGCCGGGCCAGCAGGGTGTGCAACACATGCAGCACATGGCGGCGTCCGCTGCGCGCCGAAATCACCGTATCCACCGTGCTGCCATAGCACAACGCGCCGATGCGATTGCCATGCCGCGTGAGCAGGCGTGCCAGCACGCCGACAAACTCGGCCGACACCGCCTGCTTCTTGACCCGAGAACCGAAATCCAGCGACGCCGAGAGGTCGAGCAGGAACCAGGCGGTGAGGTCGCGATCCTCGTTGAATTCACGCACATAAGGTGTCTGCATGCGCGCGGTGACATTCCAGTCGATGTGACGCACATCATCGTTGTACTGGTATTCACGCAGATCGGCGAGGTCCAGACCGGGACCACGGAAGAAGCAGCGGTAATCGCCGTGCAGCAGCCCGTCCAGGCGCCGGATCACGGTCCATTCGAGGCGCTGGAGCAACTGCTCGGCATCAGGCGGTGGCGACATTGCTTTCGAGCGCCTTGGCGGGAGCGGGAATATGTTGCATGAGGCGAGCGACGATGGCGTCGGCCGTCATGCCCTCAGCCAGCGCCTGGTAGGACAATACCAGGCGATGCCGAAACACGTCGGGAACCAGTTCGGTCATGTCTTCCGGCAGCACGTAGTCACGCCCGCGCAGGAAAGCCAGTGCGCGCGCACCTTCGACCAAGTTGATGGTAGCGCGCGGACTGGCGCCGAAGGTGATCCAGGGTTCGAACTCCGGCAGCCCGTATTTGACCGGATCGCGCGTGGCACACACCAGGCGCACCGCGTACTGCATCAGGGCCGGTTCGACAAAGCCTTTGCGACACAAAACCTGCAATTCAGCCAGTTGCCCGGTGGTGGCGATGGCGCTGATCACCGGTGACTCGCCGGTTACGCGCTCGACGATGACGAACTCTTCCTC
>JANNNT010000456.1:0-8500 GCA_031398685.1 Rhodocyclaceae bacterium
GTGCAAGCTGAAGGGTTATCGTCTTGCCCGGGACCAGCGCGTTGGGTGACATGCGGTTCCAGCGCAGAATGTCTTGTATGGCGACTTTGAACTGTTTGGCGATCGACGTCAGCGTGTCGCCGCGACGAATGGTGTAGCGCCTTATTTTCGGCAGTTTCTTGGCACTCGCCTGCTGCGCTGGTAAGCCCACGGTTTTTCCGGGTTTGGTCACGACTTTTGTGGCTGTTTTGTTGGCCTCATTCACTGCCAGACGGGTCCCCGCAGGGATCTTTTCGGTGCGCAGATGGTTGATGCGCTTCAACCCGGCGACCGTTGTGCCGTAGCGTTTGGCAATCATGAATAGCGTTTCGCCCTTGCGCACGGAATGCGAACGTTCCGCACTGTCAGGACCAGGGTCAGCAACAGGCAGGCGCGGTTGTTCGGGCAGAGCGGCCATGTCGAGCGGTTCGCCGCCTTGCTGCCCGGCGACCAGCAAGGTAAATCCCGGACTGACCTTGATGCGCCCCTGGATGCCGTTGGCCGCCTTGAGATTGGCGATCGTCATGCCGAAGCGCAGCGCAATTTTCTCCAGCTTATCGCCCGGGCGCATCGTATAGGGCTGCCAGGAGGAAAGCGGTTTGTTGCTGCCTTCATGGGCTTCGAGGTTAGTCATGAAGGTATCGAGCTTGTCCGCCGGGATCACCAACGGAGTTTCGGACAGGATGACCGGCCCATTATGTGCCGGGTTGAGCGCAAGAAATTCCTGAACCGGCATTTCCGCCAGTTTGGCCGCAAGCTTGACGTCGATATTGACGGTTTTGGTTATGGTGCCGAAGTACGAGCGGTTGGGTATGTTCAGTAGGCCAAGTTCGATCAGTTGCGACGGATTGGAGAAAATATTCTTCAAAGCCTGCAGTTTGGGTACATAGTTTTTCGTTTCGGCCGGCATGGTCAGACTGAGATAATCGGTCGGCAGGCCTTGGGCACGGTTCTTGTTTAGAGCCCGGCCAACCGCACCTTCACCCCAGTTGTAGGAGGCCAGTGCCAGATGCCAGTCGCCGTGCATTTCATAGATGGCCTGCAGGTAGTCAAGCGCAGCGCCCGTCGAGGCAACGATGTCGCGCCGTTCATCCTTCCACCAGTTCTGGTCGAGGTTATACCGCTTGCCGGTGGACGGGATGAATTGCCAGAGGCCGGAAGCCTTGGAGCGCGAATAGGCCATCGGGTTGTAGGCGCTTTCAACCATCGGTAGCAAGGCCAGCTCCATGGGCATGCCGCGTTTTTCAATTTCTTCGACGATGAAGTGCAGATAGCGACTGCTGCGTTCGACCATGCGGCGCAGGTAGTCCGGCCGGTTCAGATACCACTGCTGGTGGTAAAGAACGAGATCGTTGTTGATGTCGGGCATCGAAAAGCCGTTGCGCATCCGCTCGAAAAGATCATCGGTTTCGCCGGTCAGATCGATGGCCTGTGCTAGCTGTGGCGGAGTCGCGATCTCGACGGAATGAAGGGGCTGCGTTGCAACTGGGGTTGGTTTGGTATTGGCGTGAGGTTTCGTCAGCGAAGAGGTTTCTGCAGAGGAGGCACTCTCCGATAACTGCAAGCCCTGAACGGAAGGCGAGGAAGGTCGCGGTGAGGGGTGATCAGGTCCCATCGTCACCGTCGCACAGCCCGCCAACAACGAAGCAATACAGGCGAGGCGAGCTATCGTGACCAGTGCAGAATTGATTCCTAGCGTCATCCGTAATTCCTGTGCTTGTCCACCCTGAGGTGGGGCGGCAGTCCCACGGTGGCTGGGATTGCCTGATCGAAGTGTCTGCGTGCAACCGACTGATTATAGCCCAAGCTTGTAATCAGAATAGGGATTCCCCGTGTGTTTCAGTATCGCTGGCAGGCAGGTATCTGACGGGGAAAAAGAAAAAAGCCCAGTGTGTGGTTGGGCTTTTTTCTTGATGTGGGCGGAGTGGGCGGGGAACTGCGGCGCCGCTCAAAGTCCATTAAAAAACAATAAGTTAATATCCTGAAAACAAAGGGGTTTTGTACCCTCACTGCGCACTCCAACTTCGGACCGGATTATACCAGACAAAGAAACACGATTCACAACCACGGGAGGTCTTGAAAACCCAAACTTGCGGTGTTGGCCCTCACCGGCTCTAGACAATTATCACGAGTATTGACGGCCTTCAAATCATTTAGCTGCCGCTGGCTGACTCACAGCACCTGTCGCGTCTTCGGCCTGAACCGCAGTTGGCCGCTTGATGTTTTGGCGACCGGTATCGATACGTCAGCGGACGTAGGCAAGTTGGTCTTGCCGAACGACTACAGAACGTCTAGGAAAGCCGAGGCGATTCAGTTGCGCGTACTGGCTCAAGGGCGTGCAGTTAGTAGCGCTATACTTGGTACGTGTTCCTACGCCTTGACCGTACCGGCCGTTCCCGCGCATTAACGCAGAGGATTTATGAGCAACTCGCCGTCACCGGCCACTGCTGAACCTGGCCGCTTGCCCCATCTTGCCGCCACTCGCTTGACTGGCTGGCGGCGCTGGGTACCGGGTTTGCA
This sequence comes from Rhodocyclaceae bacterium, assembly GCA_031398685.1. Lineage (GTDB taxonomy): Bacteria > Pseudomonadota > Gammaproteobacteria > Burkholderiales > Rhodocyclaceae > Propionivibrio. The sequence continues at coordinate 2,539 of JANNNT010000456.1, forward strand.
CACTATCGAGACCTACCAGGCGGCATGGCTGAAGCATGACATCACTGCCGGGTTTGTCCTCACGACCATGCTTGTGCCTGTGGGCATCGCCTATGCAGAAGCGTCTGGGGTGCCCGGCATCTATGGCCTGTACGCAACCATTATCCCTCTGCTCGCTTATGCATTGTTCGGCCCCAGCCGCATCCTGGTACTTGGGCCGGACTCGTCCCTCGCGGCCGTAATTCTCGCCGTCGTTTTGCCGCTGTCGCAAGGCGACCCGGCACGTGCGATAGCCCTGGCCAGCCTGATGGCGGTGGTGTCAGGGCTGGTATGCATCATGGCCGGGTTGTTGCGGATGGGTTTCATCACTGAACTGCTGTCGAAACCGATCCGCTACGGGTATATGAACGGCATTGCGCTAACAGTGCTCATCAGCCAGTTGCCCAAACTGTTCGGGTTTTCGGTCGATGGCGATCGGGCAGTGCACAACACAATACACATCGTGCAATCCATTTTGCATGGAAAAACCAACCCGGTCACTTTCATGATTGGCGCAGGCACGCTGGCAGCCATCCTGTTGCTGAAACCATATAGACACATTCCAGGCATCCTGATTGCCGTTGTCGGTACCACGCTGGTCACCGGTTATCTGGGTCTGGGTCAACATGCCGGCGTGAAGGTGCTGGGTTCACTACCGCAGGGTCTGCCAGCATTTGCCTTGCCATGGATCAGCCTAGCTGACCTGCAGGCCGTGCTCATCGGCGGTTTTGCCGTGGCGCTGGTAGCATTTGCCGACACCAGCGTTCTGTCACGTACCTACGCAGCCAAAACCCGCAGCTATGTTGACCCCAACCAGGAGATGATCGGCCTCGGCGCAGCCAATCTCGCGGCCGGTTTCTTCCAGGGTTTCCCCATCAGCAGTAGTTCATCACGTACACCAGTAGCAGAAGCATCAGGCGCCCGGACCCAACTGACAAGTGTGGTTGGTGCGTTAGCCGTGGTGCTGTTGTTAGTGGCTGCTCCCGACTTGCTGAGAAATCTGCCGACCAGTGCATTGGCAGCCGTGGTGATTGCCTCCGCGATTGGCCTGTTCGAGATCAGTGACTTGATGCGCATTTACCGCATCCAGAAATGGGAATTCTGGTTATCCATGGCCTGCTTTGCTGGGGTGGTCAGTTTGGGGGCGATTCCCGGCATTGGGCTTGCCATCATCATTTCGGTGATTGAATTCCTGTGGGATGGCTGGCGGCCACATTACGCTGTACTGGGCCGCGTGCATGGTATCCGTGGTTATCACGATATCAAGCGCTACCCGGATGCGCGGCTGGTGCCGGGGCTGGTACTGTTCCGCTGGGATGCCCCTCTGTTTTTTGCCAATGCCGAACTGTTCCAGGAATGCATTCTGAAAGCGGTGGCATCTTCGCCCACACCAGTCAAACGAATCATTATCGCTGCCGAACCGGTCACAAGTGTGGATGTCACATCGGCTGATACCATCACCGAGCTGATAGCCACGTTACGCGCCGTGCAGATCGAACTGCATTTCGCCGAGATGAAAGATCCGGTGAAAGACAAACTCAAACGGTTCGAGGTGTTTGAGCTGCTCGGCACCAACGTTTTTTTCCCGACCATCGGCGCGGCGGTTGATGATTACCTTGCACGATATGCCGTCAACTGGAAACCTTGATCTATCGAGCGTGGCAAGCGTGAGCGGAGAAAGCACCCTCGCTGTGCGGCCAACTTTGCATTATGGCGCGGAATCCTTCATTAACCTCGCGATGCGTTCCTGCAGCGGCGGATGGGTCATGAACAGCCGTTTGATGCCGCCACCTCCGCCACCCGCGATGCCGAAGGCGGCCATCCTGTCCGGTAAGGGTTGCGGATGCAGCAAGTTCAGGCGTTGCAATGCGGCGATCATGTTTTTCCGTCCAGCCAGGCCGGCTCCTCCTTGATCAGCACGGAATTCACGCTGTCGTGAAAACCACATGACGATAATCGACGCGAGAATGCCCAGGACCAGCTCGGCGACAATCATGGTGACAAAATAGGCCGGACCCTGGCCGCGTTCGGTCTTGAATACTATCTTGTCGACAAGATAGCCAATGACGCGGGACAGGAACATGACGAAGGTGTTTACAACGCCCTGAATCAGCGCCAGAGTCACCATGTCGCCATTGGCGGCATGGGCGACTTCGTGCCCGAGCACCGCTTCGGCTTCTTCTCGCGTCATGTTCTGCAACAGTCCAGTGGAGACAGCGATCAGCGAGCTGTTCCTGCTCATTCCTGTAGCAAAGGCGTTGGCCTCGGGAGCATCGTACATCCCGACCTCTGGCATTTTGCCCCTGCCTCCGTCGCATACTTGCGGACGGTCTCGACAAGCCAGAACTCTGTCGAATTCGATGGCCTTTCGATTACCTTGACGCCCATCGATCTCTTGACCGACCATTTTGAAATGGCGAGCGAAATGAACGAGCCTCCAAAACCCATTGCCGCCGCAAAAATCAGCAGCGATGTAAGATTAAGTCCGCTGGCGTTCAGATAAGGTTCTACGCCCAGCAGTCGCATGCTTAGCGATAGCACCAGTACGATCGCCATGTTGGTGCCGAGAAAGAGCAAAATACGTTTCGTTTCAAGTCTTCCTATGACTGTATGACGCCTAGGGCTGCGTCGTCTCAATACGGACCGAAACAAGGCTCTTGGTCTTCTGTGCGATCTTCACGATGTATTGCTCAGCGCCGTTGGAGTATTTGTGCGTTTCCGCATTCTGAGTGGCTGACTCAATGTTCTGCTTAAATCCATGGACCGCGAACCCTTTTGTATAAGGATCAAGCACCGTCACATAGCCTACTTTGCCTTCGTAGCTCACTGCCTGACCACCGGCCCGCTGCCATTGAGCCTTGGATCAACATGTCCTGCAGGATCGTTGGGGGGCGTCTAACGTGATCTTTGCCCCCCGTCGCCAGAGCCAATCAGATTTGAATACCGGTACGCGGCATCGGTCTCCAAGTGGACTGGCCATGCATTCAACTCAGTTGCTGGATGCCTGATATGGCCCAACCCTGGTTGCCCTCGACCGGCTTGCTCAGATTCCAGACTTCATTGAAAGGGGCCGCAGCAGCACCCACAACCTCTCGGATCATGCCGCTGAAGTGCACGCTGGCGATGTGGCGATTGGCTTCGGTCGTTACTTCAAGGAGTTCAGCCTGCAGAGTTACGACGTCCGTTTGTTGAGGCGCAATACCGCGTTCGTCCATCTGCATCTTGAGTTCGGCGAACATCTCCGGGCTGACGAATTCACGCATGTCATCGAGGTTCTTGGCGTCATTGGCGGCTTGCAGGCGAATGAAATTAAGTTTGGCGACTCGCAGGAAGCCCTCGCTGTCAAAACCCTCCGGAACGCGCTGAACAATGGGGGTGTTGGCTGGCGCCGCTGATCCAAACAAAGGGGTCGGTTCGGGTGGCTGCACCATTGTTCGGAGGCCGCCGATGCCCGCGAACTGCATGGCGTCGGCGGGTTGCGCGTTGGGGTTTTTGCGACGTAACAAGAACCTGATCACAAAAAACGCTGCCCCGGCCAGTAGGGCGATCATCAGGATATTACCCATGCCACCGCCAAGACCACCCATGCCCAAAGACGAAAGCAGCGCGCCAATACCAAGACCGGCCGCGAGTCCGGCAAGTGGCCCCATCCAGTTGCGCTTGGGTGCAGGTGCGGAAGCGCCGGCCGGAGCAGACGGTGCGGCCGGTGTGGCCTGTTGAGTTGGCGCGGCGGATCTGGGTGCCACTGACTGGCGTTGCATACCGACGGATTTTCCACTGCCCATACGTGCAGCTTCTGCACTACCTACGCTCAGGCCAAACGCCAGAACCAGCATAAAAATAGCCATTAGTGTCTTTTTCATTTGGTACTCCTAAATAATCTGAAGCCATGGTGCGATACCCGACCTAACGTCGGGTTGGAGTGTTCAACTATCTCAAAACTAGTTTGGTTCGATCATTCGTCCTTCCATCTATTGACTCGGTAACAAGCCAACAGCCCGTTCTGGTCATCCATTGCATCGGCTTGGATGCGACTAACGGCGGCCATCGGGGAAAGCGTTTTCATCAGAGACTCCTATAAATAAACAGTGACGGCGATGAGTGTAACGACTGCTTGCGGTCGTAAAAAGCAGACTGTTGGTGACATATAGTTCGTAAAAACGGGAGTTGTCTCTCGCCGAAAGAACGCAAGATATGCCCGTGACTCAGTTGCCTGCCTGGGGCCATTGCTAAGCAACGGGTTGCAGACCAAGAGAGTCGCTGCCGGTTAGCCCTCGAATCGGGCGGCGCCTGCGCTGCCATAGACGCACCAGCGACTGGCTCGCACGTTTGAGTGCGCTATCGAGTGCGAGAGAGCCACTGTGGGCCTGAGCGGTGACAACCAGGATGCCGTGGCCGTCCAGGTTGAGGGTCAAACGGCATTGTTTGTCGACACCGCCCCGCGGGCCGTTAATGTCGTGCAAACGGACTCGTATCTGCTGCACTTTGTAGTGAATGCGCCGGAAAACATAACGCACACGTTGTTCGAGTGCCGCACGTGATCCGTTTGGCTCGCCCAAGTGGGACGATTCGATCTGGACTTGCATGGCAGGCTCCTTGGAGTTGTGAACGAAGCCTCACGTTACCGTTGCAATCGATCCTTAAAAAGCAGAGAAAGAATGGTGTTAGATCAGAAAAAACCGAAGCGTCATCTCATGCGGAGGGGTGCGTCGTTCCCAGGTCCGTGCGTTTAGCCAGGATTTGTTGAACCAGTGGATGTTGCTGGCCACGGCGATTCTGAATGGCGTAGATTTCCTCGTGAAGATCCTCGCACTGCCCGAGCATCCGCAATCCCGGCATGAGTCCCAAATCGTCCGTACCGAGCCGACTAACCGGAAACACCCCCAGGCCGCGAGCGGCAAATACCGACATCAAGGCACTGTCCTCGAATTCCCCAACGATATGCGGTTTGACTCCACGTTCGAGGAACCAGCGGTCGAGACTCGAACGAAGCACCGAATGCCCCGTCGGTAGCAATACGGGCAGGTGCTCAAGCGACTGAGGAAACGTGCCGACGTCAGACTTTTTTACCAGCTTTTCGGGACCGTACCAGTCCACGGGCGAAGAAACCAGACGTTCGCTATTCAGGCGAAGATTTGGATTGGGGGGCGCAGATTGCCCGGCCAGGACGATATCGAGGCGATGCAGGGCAAGTTCGCTCTGCAATTGTTCAAACTCGCCTTCGTGACATAGCAGCTTCAAATCAGGCGTATCGAGCACCAGTGCCAACACGGAATGGGCAGCCAGTTTTGAAATGCCGTCGGAGAGACCGACCGACAGTCTGATTACTCGTTTGGAGGCGACCGCACGCACCTCCTCAGCAAGGTTCTGGCCGATCTGAAAGATTTCATCGGCGCGTGCAAAAGCAGCCTTCCCTGCGTCGGTCAGGGCAACGCTGCGGCCAGCCGGTTTGAGAACCTGGTACCCCAGTGTTTTCTCGAGCTCGCGCACTTGTGCTCTGTTGGTCTGTATCGCCATGACGAGCCGCTGGGGGGCTGGCGCGAATCCACCTTCTTTGCTGACCATCCAGAAGTAGTAGAGATGACGGTAGTTCAACATTGGAGCCACTTCGGAATTTACGAACTTGAGTCGAGTCTAGTACAGATTTGTCCAACTCGACAAAAAGGCTCTCGCCCGGCAACTCGGATTGCGTTCAGCCCGAGTTTCGGTGGTGAACGACGCCGACCGCCACGCTGAAAAGCAACGGCCCTCCGGACCCCGCCAATCCCGGCTCGGGCCGATGACATTAGGCGAAGAAAGCGATGCCGCCAGTTGCCGCCGTTCCAGCGGGAGTGCGGATCACTCAAAGAAATCTTGCGCGGTGCGACGGCAAGGGTTTCGCAAGCGAGTGCCGCTAGGTACTCGCGCATCGGCCGTGTGTCGATCTCGGAGCGCTCCAAGACAC
>JANNNT010000475.1:0-2478 GCA_031398685.1 Rhodocyclaceae bacterium
GGAGGGAAAGTCTGCTGCTTCGTGCCTCGACCGCCACTGGATTCAGGCGCTTCGGAATAATCCCCTGCATCCTTTCCGCGACTGGCTTGTCTCCGTACGACGATCGTTGCAACGAAGCACTAGAATGCTCTCTAGCGACTCACACGTGCTGCCGCCTCTCTAGATATCGGAACCTTTTTTCATGAGCAATACCACTGCCGGTCACCACGGTCACACCCACGCCCCCTCCAATTTCAACCGTGCTTTCGCCATCGGCATCGCCCTCAATGTCGGTTTTGTCCTGATCGAAGGCATTTGCGGATGGAAGATCAATTCGCTGGCCTTGCTGGCCGATGCCGGCCACAACCTGTCAGATGTAGCCGGGTTGCTTCTGGCCTGGGTCGCTGCACTGGCTGGGCGACTGCGACCGGATCATCGCCATACCTACGGCTGGCAACGGGCTTCGATTCTGGCGGCGTTTGCCAATGCGATTCTGCTTCTGGTGGCGATGGGCGCACTGGCGTGGGAAGCCGTCCAGCGTCTGCAAACACCGGGAGCAACCGAAGGCGTGACGATCATTGCCGTGGCGGCTGTTGGCGTTGTGGTCAATGGAATTACCGCCGCGCTGTTCATGGCCGACAGCAAGGACGACCTGAATATTCGCGGCGCCTTCCTGCATATGGCGGCGGACGCGCTGGTTTCGCTCGGCGTGGTGGCCGCCGGCGTGCTCTATCTGTGGCAAGGCTGGACCTGGCTCGACCCGGTCGTCAGCCTGATCATTGCGGTAGTGATCGTTGTCGGCACCTGGTCCTTGTTCCGGCAATCCGTTCATCTGTTGTTTGACGGCGTTCCCGAATCGGTCGATCTGGTGGCACTGGATCAATGGCTGTGCAACCTTGAGGGTGTTGAAGCCGTCCATGATCTGCACGTCTGGGCCATCAGCACCTACGACAATGCGCTGACGGCGCACCTCGTCATGCCGGCCGGGCATCCCGGCGACGCCTTCTACAAGGAAGTTGCCAAAGGCCTGCATGATCGTTTCGGAATTTCCCACCCCACGCTGCAGATCGAATTGGCACGCATCGAACACGGCTGCGCGCGGCCGCTGAAACTGGGTTGAGCCGGGCGCTGCCGGTTCATCCGGGCGGGGGGAGGTTGCCGCTGCTCGACGCACCATCGAACGAAATTCGTTTCGTTGTGCTTAAACGGTTTCCTCCAGGCTTCTTGCCTGGGCACGCGCCAGTAAACCGCCGGCTGGAACTGAGCGCCCGGCTATCTTTCTGATCGATGTGCTGCTTAGTCCAGTCGTGTTGTCGAGCAGGCTTTGCGTCGCCACCTGGATGAACGCATCCAGTTTCCGCTTCAAATCGTCGTCCTCGAGATCAGCCGCCCACCGCGGCGCGAGCCGATTTCCTTCTTGCCAATTATTCCATTAGTATTTGGCACAGACTGGTTCCGCCACTCGGAAAAACTGTCCATCATTTTTTTGACTTCCCCGTATCACGCCCTTCACAGACGATGCAGCCACTCAAACGGCGATTCCTTCACTCACTTCAATGACCTTGACTACGGAGGCACTTATGCAAAAGCTATATCCACAACCCTTTTCCGCGTCCCGTCTGCTGCTTGCGCTGGTCAGCGCAACCGCCCTGGCGGGCTGTGCAACCGGAGGGAGATCCCCGACTGCGGCGCCGCAACTGGCCGCCGCCACGCCAGCGGTTCTGAGCGGCACCTGCGAGAGTCTGCTGTCCCGCTTGAGCCCGCTGCCTTCGACAAAAATCGCCAGCGCCAGCCTGGTGGCCGATGGCGAACTCAAGGCCGGCAACCACCCGATTCCCGCACACTGCCTAATAAAAGGCAGCGTGAATGACCGGCTCGGCGAACCCGACCGGACACCTTATGCCATGAGCTTCGAAATGCGCCTTCCGTTAAACTGGAACGGACGCTTCTGGTATCAGGCCAACGGCGGAATCGACGGTTCGGTCGAGCCGGCACGTGGCGAGTTCGGTGGCGGCGCCTTGACCGGGGCGCTGGCGCAAGGCTTCGTTGTGATCAGCTCCGATGCGGGGCACGACAACAAGAAGACCCGCGGCCCCGGGTTCGGTTTCGATCCGCAGGCGCGCCTGGATTACGGCTACAACACCGTCGCCACGCTGACCCCGATCGCCAAGGAAGCCATCCGTCTGGCCTATGGCAAAGGACCGGATCGTTCCTATATCGGCGGATGCTCCAACGGCGGGCGTCACACACTCGTCGCCGCGGCGCGCTTCCCGGAGATGTTTGACGGCCACCTGGCCGGAGCGCCGGGCTACAACCTGCCGCTCGCGGCAATCGCCAGTATCTTTGGGGCACAGCAATACGCAACGGTAGCGACGAATCCAAAGGATCTGGCGACGGCGTTCACCCGGCCCGAACGGCAAGCCGTGGCGGCGGGATAGGCGGCCCGGGCGTCGGCCTGCAGGCTGGATGAGGTCAGCACCACGTGCTGCCCTGGCCGGG
>JANNNT010000482.1:0-5759 GCA_031398685.1 Rhodocyclaceae bacterium
GACTATTTCGCGCTTGCGCTTTTGGTAGAAGCAATCCATCCAGATGATGCCCACGATGATGGCGCCTTTGAGCAGGATCTGGATGTAGGACGTGATGCCGAGCATGTTCATGGCATTGTCCAGGATACCGAAAACCAGCAAGCCAAGGGCAGATTGCGGGATGCCTCCGATCCCGCCAGCGAATGAGGTTCCGCCCACGACAACGCCGCAATTGACGATCAGCGCGGCGGTCTTGCCATAGATCGATGAACCGGTGTTGAGCTTGGACGACAGGAGTACACCGGCCAGCGCGGCCGCGAAGCCACTGATCATGAAGGCCAGCCATTTGGTGCGCACCACGTTGATGCCGGAATAAAGAGCGACCTCATAGTCGCCCCCGATGGCGTACAGATTGCGGCCGAACTGCGTGTGGCGCATGAGCCAATGGGAGGCGGCGAGGCAGACCAACATGATGATGACCAGGTAGGGCAAGCCGAACAGGTCGCCATTCCCGATCATCATGAAGTCCGGATCGCTCGCGGGAACCGGCCGGGCATCCGTAAGCTGCTGGGCGACCCCCGTAAGCAGCATGCCCATGCCCAGGGTGATGATGAACGGCTCCGTCTTCTGATGCACCACCAGGAATCCATTGATGAAGCCGACGAACGCCCCGAACACCAGGGCAATAGGAATACTTCCCCACATGGGCATCACGTCCATAAGCTTGATGGCGATGATGCCCGACACCACCATGATGCCGCCGATGGACAGGTCGCAGCCGCCGCTGACCACCGTCAGGGTGACTCCAAAAGCCAGGATCAAGAGGATGGATGTCGAATTCAACATGTCCAGCAGATTGAACGCCGTGTAAAAATTTGTCTCGAAGAACAGCATGAGCAAGAGCATGCCCACAATGGCCACAAAGGCTTTTTGTTTGGTTGCCAGCTTCAACAGCGGCGCGCCACTTTCAACTAAGCTCATCAGAACATCTCCTAAAGCTGCGTGCGATTGTCGAGCCAGATGGCGAGGACCAGGATGGCGCCCTTCAGCACAACTTGCATGTAGGGGGTGACCCCCAGCAGGTTCAGGCAATTGGACATGAGGATGACCAGCAGCACGCCCATCACGGTACGTAGAACGCTGCCTTTGCCGCCTTTGAGGGTGGTGCCGCCGACGACGACCGCAAGGATGGCATTGGTCTCATAGCCCGCACCAATCACCGGCGAGGCCGTGGTAATGCGGGAAAAGAGAATGATTGCGCCAATGGCGGCCATGAACCCGGAAATCGTGTAGATGGCGATGATGGACCGGCTTACCGGCACACCGCACAGATAGGCAGCGGTTTTGTTTCCACCGGTCAGGCAGATAGCGCGGCCCATGCGCGTTTGGGTCTGGAACACCCACAACACTGCCAGGCACACGAGGAAGACGAGGAAGGACACCGAGAAGACGCCGACGCTCCCTTGGCCGAGCGCCTCGATGATCGAGATATCTCCGGTCACGTTGCGCATGTGTTCGGTCGAGCCGCCGCTGTACATGAGGGCGACGGCGGAATAGACGGTGCTCATGCCGAAGGTGATGAACAGGGCTTCGGCCTGGGTCACAGCGCCGGAACTCAGCACCAGCAGGCTGTTGAGGAAACCGCACGCGGCGCCGACCCCCAGCCCGATGAGCACGGCCGGCACCTGTCCGAGCGGCTCGATCAGGGTGATGGTGACGACGGCAACGAGGGAAATCGTTCCGGCCACCGACAAGTCGATGAAGCCGCCGATGATCACGAAGGTCATGCCGAGCGAGACCATGACCAAAGGCCCGAACTGCCTCATGATGTTGATCAGGTTTTGCGCGGTCATGAAATTGGGTTCGACCACCATCGTGACCACGACCAGTGCCAGGATGGCGACCAGCACATAGTTCCTGAATAGCGCCTGGCCGACCCCAAAAACCGATAGCTGCTTATTCATTGTTTTCCACTTCCTGCCGTCATTCCCAGCGCCGCACTCATGATCTGGTTCGCCGAGGCCGTCTGGGGATTAAATTCGCCGGTGATCCTGCCTTCGAAAAGGGTCAACACGCGGTTGCTCATGTTCAACACCTCCGGCAGTTCGGAAGAAATGAGAATGACGGCGCCGCCTTTTTCCGCGATCGCCTTCATCAGGACATAGATCTCATACTTCGCGCCGACGTCGATGCCCCGTGTAGGTTCATCCATGATGAAGATGCGCGGATCGTTTTCCAGCCAGCGCCCGATGATGCATTTCTGTTGGTTGCCGCCTGAGAGATTCTTGACCGGTGTCTTGGTCGACGGCGTCTTCACTGCGAGGGCCTTGGCTTGCCGAATCCCGATTTCGCTTTCCTTGGACTTGCGGATGAATCCGAATTTGGTGAACTTGTCGAAACTGGCCATGGAGATATTGGCTTCCACCGAGAACGGCAGGACAAGCCCTTGCAGCTTCCGATCCTCCGGAACAAAGCCAAAACCGGCCTGCTTCGCATCGTTCGGGTTCTTGATTCGGACCGGTGAGCCATTAATCAGGATCTGGTGGCCCTCGGTCTTGTCGGCACCGAAGAGCGCCCGGACGATCTCGGTCCGCCCGGCACCGACCAGCCCCACCAGGCCCAGGATTTCGCCCTTTTTGAGCGTAAAGGAGATGTCATGGAGCTTGCGGGTATTGAGTGATCGAACTTCCATCAGCGTTGCGCCGACATTTTGCGGACGTTCGGGGTATTCGTTTTCGATCGATCGCCCGACCATTTTGGTGATCATTTCATCGCGCGTCAGATCGGCCTTGGCCTTCGTATCGATGATCTGGCCATCGCGCATGATCGTCACGACATCGCAAAAATCGAATATCTCGTCCAGCTTGTGGCTGATGTAGATGATGGAAATGCCCTGGTCCTTCAACTGATGGATGATCTTGACCAGTTCGACCAGTTCTTCGGCCGTCAGGCTGCTGCTCGGTTCGTCCATGATGATGAGCTTGGACTTGAACGACAGCGCCTTGGCGATTTCCACCATCTGCTTTTCGGACACGCTGAGTTCGGAAACCAGTTTACGCGTGTCAATCGTGCAGTCGATACGGTCAAGCAGTTCCCGCGCACTTGTGTGCGTGCCGCGCATGCCCTTCATTTCCTTGTAACGACCAAGGAAGATGTTCTCGCCCACGCTCATGGTATTGACCAGGTTCAGCTCCTGATAAATGATGGCCAAACCGCGCTGCATCGACTCGTGAGGCGTCGTATGTTCAATCGTCTCACCGTCAAAAATGACCTTTCCGGACGCGGAGTCTTTCTGGTACACCCCGGACAGTATTTTCATCAGGGTTGATTTGCCCGCACCGTTTTCGCCGACAAGACCGTGGACACTGCCACGCCGGACGTCGAAAGAGACTTTTTGCAGTGCCTTGACGCCCGGAAACGACTTACTTACGTCCTTGATGGACAAAATGCATTCAGATGCGTGCTTTTCCACTTGCCTTCCCCCTTACAGCAGCACGGGACAACCCATTTCAACAAGGTACCGAAACGGACCGCCCCGCTTAGTTATGCTGCGATCACCATTCCGGTGCAGTGAACTTGTCGATGTTCTTCAGATCGACGATGTCAAGTGCAATGAAGTTGACCGGCTCAACCTTCTTCCCGTCAATGACGGCGCGGGCTAATTCCATCGACTTCTTGGACATGACTTCAAAGTTTTGCATGATGGTGACGGACTGCGTGCCCTTGCGGACCTGGTCGAAACCAGCACGATTACCGTCAACGCCCACAATAAACATACCGTCCATCATGTTGGCCGCCTTCAGGGCCTGAGAAACGCCGGTTGCGCCGTTGTCCCAATGGCAAAAGACACCCTGGATCTTCTTACCATGCTTGACGACCAAGTCTTCCGAGATGGACATGGCTTCAGCGGTGGACCACTGGCTGGGGGTTTTGTAGTCAATTACCGTGATCTTGGAACCCTTGATTTTCTTGTTGAAACCATCATGGCGCTTGATCTGGGCATCATGACCGGCTTGCCCCCCCACTTCCACGATGTTGGCACCGTTCGGGAAATGTTTAAGGAAGGCATCACCAGCCGCCTCACCGGCCATCGTGTCATTTACGCCTACAAAGAAATCGCGGAACTTCTGATTCTGCGGCGCCAAATCAGACGAGAACATGCCGACGGTTATGCCCGCTTGCTTGGCCTTCATCACGCTCGGAACAATGGCGTTAATGTCATTAGGATTGAGGAAGATGGCCTTGAACTTCTGAGCGATGCTGTTGGTGACCAGTTGCGATTCGGTCTGTGTATCTCCCTTGGCGTCAAGAATGACCACGTCGAAACCATAATCTTTGCCGAACTTCTGAAACTGCTTTGACGAGAAAGCCTGTGACTCGTTGGCCATATTAGCGGCAATAAAAGCTATTTTTTCCTGCGCGGCCTGTGCACTCGCTCCCAAGAGACCGGCGATCACCAGCGAGACCCCGATTACTACACCTTTTTGCAACCTTTTCATGACGAACCTCCGTTATGTTTTCGCGTTGAGTTCAATAAAATGTATTCGATTACATTTAGCACCAAAAAAAATGGCGCTTCTTTGTAATCGATTTCATTTTCGAACTGCTTTGGGTTTCTGTCAAGCACTTTTTAAAGTTTTTGTTGCCCCTATTCTGCCGGAGAACGACTTGCATGCAACAAACACACCGTTGGACAGACGGGACCGGCAAGAATCTGTTTATCCTTCTTGCTCCCGCCATCATCCATGGGATTTATAGCTGGATGACTCGTGCTCCAGTCAACACGGCTTTCAGCGGGTCGACTGCCGGATTTTGAGTTCGAAGTCCAGGATGACCTCCCGCTCTTCAAGCTTTTTCCCTTCCAGCAACGTGAACAGCATCTCGGCGGACTTGAGTCCAATCTTATAGGCCGGCTGGGCGATCGTGGTAAGCGTCGGAGTGCAGATCAGCGTCATGTCACTGCCGTCGAAACCGACGATGGACACATCGTCCGGTACCCGCACCCCGGCCTCGATGAGCGCGCGCAGGGTACCTACCGCAATGACGTCGTAGTCGAAGAAGACACCGTCCGCCCGCTCGGGAAGTGCCAGCAGGCGCTTGGCGACCATCGCTGTGCTGTCTTCACCGATGTTGTATTCGTATTCAATCACCATGCTGGAATCGGGTGCAAAGCCGTGCTCCTGCAATGCCCTCAGGTACCCTTCCCGGCGCAGCCGGGCAAACCCGAAGGATCCCGAAGCATTCACCATGGCGATTCGGCGGCAGCCGGTGGCGATCAGGTGGGATACCGCCGCGAAAGCCCCCTGCTCGTCATCGACGCAAACATAGGGCAGATCCGCCATTTCCTTGTATTCACAACACTGGATGATCGGATACGACGCGCCGTATTCGAGCAGGTTGTCGGTACTGACCGCAGGATCGATCGCCAGTATTCCATCGACGATTTTCTGCTTGAGCATGCTGAAGAACGCATCTTCCCGCTCCCTGATACCTTGGGTCTCGCAGAGCAAAAGATTGTAGTCGTGGGCATAGACCACCTTGTTGATGCCGTGCACGATTTCGGCATGAAACGGATTGGAGATGTTCGGCACCAACGCCAGGAGAAGCCTGCTTTTTGACGAGCGCAAGCTGCGAGCCACCACATTCGGATGATAGTCAAGTTCATCAATGACTTTCTGGACATGCCGTTTGGTTTTCTCGGTCACCAATGGGCTATCGTTGAGCACTCGTGAAATGGTCGCCACGGAAACCCCTGCTATTTTGGCAACTTGACTGATGGT
>JANNNT010000492.1:0-13302 GCA_031398685.1 Rhodocyclaceae bacterium
AGGTCTTTGGTGTCTTCAAGGCTTACATAGCCGCGCTTGGTAACGTCGAGTTTTCTGAATACTGCTTCGGCACTATCGATTTCGCTCAGCGGCAAGGCCGGTTTGACGAGTTCCGGCGGGGTCGTCGGTGAAAGTGGAGAGGTCGCCGGTGGGCTGGTCGACTCGCCGGCACCCTGCGCCAGTCCTCCTCCCACTCCGCCTCCGCTTTCGCCCAGGCCCAGCGTTAGCGCTCCGAGCAGCAGCAACGCGGTCCACAACAACTTCTGGTACCGCACATAGGTCGTATTCTCCATGACTAATCTCCATCAAGACCGCCACGAACACCACCCGTCTGACAACGTCAGTACAAATGTCGCGGCTGAATTGAAACAGACTCGGCCATCAGCTTACCGGGGGCCATCGCAGCGGTCAGGGAGGACCGACGGCCGGCTGCCACCAAAAAAGCCCCACCTTGTTGAAGGGCGGGACTCTGGGCAGTCGGTGGCGCCACGGGAATGCCCCGCTTGAAACAACAAACTCAGTATCCACTTTTCGCGGGCTCACTCGGCGGCTTGGCCGGTTCGGTCGCCAACGGCGCGGGCTCTGGCATAGAAGGCGCTGGCGCGATGCCGGCGGCTGGAGGCGAACTCTCAAGGGTCTTCCCCGGGTCGGCTGGCGTCATGGCCTGATTTTTTTCGCTGGTTCCAGAAGAGAGCGGTGATTGCTGGTCGTCCCGGCTGCAGGAAATAAGCAGTAGCGGGAATACGAGGGTGGCAACAAGAATGGTGGTCCTGGTTTGCATGGTGGAAACTCCTTTCAGGGGTGGTAATCCGGAGCCTGAAGATCGAGGCGGTGATGAAATTTGCGCATCGCTACCATCCCCCGGTTCCGTCCGCGGTAGTCCGCCGTCTCAGACGGCGGGAGGAGCCGCCGCGTCGAGACGGCGGTTCTTTTCCTGCAGAGTCTTGAGCAATCCGTCGACCCCGCCTTTATTTATTTCGCTGGCAAAGCTGCTGCGGTAGTTGGTGACCAAGCTGACGTTGGCGACAATCACGTCGAACACCTTCCAACCGTCTTCGCTCTTGGTCAGGCTGTAATCAAGCGGGATCGGTGCGGCGCCCGGCTTGTTAATCTGGCTACGCACCGTCACCTCGTTGCCTTCAGCGGGCTTGGTGGAGGGCTTGAAGATCACGTTCTGATCCCGATAGGCGGTCAGCGAGTTAGCGTAGGTGCGCATGAGAAGGGTGCGGAATTCCTCAGTGAGTGCTTTGCGTTGATCCGCATCAACCTGTTGCCAGCCGCGCCCGACAGCGAGACCGGTCATGCGGGAAAAATCGAAATGGGGCGCGACCTTGGCCTCGATCAGGGCGATCGCGCGCTGGATGTTGCCCGACTTAATACCCTTGTCTTCACGGAGAATGGTCATTACCTCCTCGGTAACGTTCTTGACCAGCGCCTCGGGAGCGATGGCTTCAGCCCGGGCAAACCCCGCTGCCAGGAAGAAAACCGAGAAAGCCGAGAAAAACGGCAGCAGCCAGCCCAGATATTTTCGGATCATGCTGTTTTCCTTTTTTAAGGTAGGTGCCGCAAGGGTGGCCTACGCAACTGAATCAGAAGCCTCAGCGTAGGCGAGCGTGTAGATTTCGCTTCGGTTTGATTCAATCCTACATTCGGAGTTGCTTGAAAACCGTAGGAGGTTGCCGATTCGTTTGTAGGACAACGCCTGCATAGGCTGTCACGCCCTCTGTTTACGCGATTTCCGGCCGGTTGCGCCGGTGTTGCTGGCCTGAACTCCGGACAGAAACTCAGGGTCAGATGACCATACTATCCAGCAGAAAGGATCGTCATGCTCCAGGTTGCCATCGTCGATGACCATGAAATCGTCCGTGCCGGTTTTCGCGAGATGCTGGCCAGCGAACTGGGCGTTGCCGTTGCTTTCGAGGCTGCTTCGGGAGAGGAAGCCCTGTCCCACCTGCAGAAAAGCGACTGCGACGTGCTTCTCCTCGATCTTGCATTGCCTGGCCAAAGCGGGATTGACGTTTTGCGCACCTTGCGCCAGCGCCATTGCGACCTGCCGGTGCTGGTGTTGACCGGCTATCCTGAGGAACGTTACGCCCTGGCGATGATCCGCAACGGTGCCGACGGCTACCTGTGCAAGGAGTGTGGCCGCGACGAACTGCTGCAAGCCGTGCGCACCGTCGCTCAGGGTCGCCGCTACCTCTCGCCGCACATGGCCGAACTGCTCGCCGACGAAGTGGCCGGCAGCGGCCCGGATTTGCCGCATCAACAGCTTTCCGAACGGGAACTCCAGGTCTTTATCCGTCTCGCTCGCGGGCAGACGGTTTCCGCGATCGGCGAGGTGCTCCACCTCAGTGTCAAAACGGTGAGCACTTATCGCTCCCGACTGCTCGAAAAAATGGGGGTGGCGAGCAATGCCGAACTCGCCGCCTATGCGCTGCGCAACGGCTTGATGGTCGAATAATGGGGGGGCTATGGTCCGCGCCGGTCCGAATGTACTTCTGAAAGTGGTGGTTATCGAGGACTCGTGGCTTTTGCAGCAGGCGATCGGCGCCCTGCTGGGCGAACTGGATCGGGTTGAAGTGGTGGGTGGCGCCGCCGACGAGCGCTCGGCCATCGAACTCATGCAGCGTCGACAGCCGGACTTGGCGATCGTCGACCTGGAGTTGCAGACCGGCAGCGGCTTTGGCGTCCTCCAGGCAATTTCCCGCAATCCGGAGCACTTCGGCCGCCCGCGCGCCGTGGTTTTTTCCCACCACAGCCAGACGGAGGTCCGCGAACGTTGTTTTGCCCTCGGGGTCGAGCGCTTCTTCGACAAGGCCACCCAGATGAACGAACTGATCGCCTACGTGCGTCAGGCGATACCGTCCTGACCCTCAATCGGAGGTGCTGGCGGGGTGGCCGCCAGGGGAATGCGCACGACGATCCGGGTTCCGGCCCCGGGCCGGCTGGTGAGTGAGAATTCTCCGGCGCACATCTGGACCCGGTGTTTCATTCCCATCAGGCCTTGGTGTCGCCTGCGTGCCGGACCGGTATTGAACCCCTGGCCGTCATCCTCAATTTCCAATTCCAGCCCGTCCGCAATGCTGCGTAGGGCGAGCTTCACCTGCTTGGCGTGGGCGTGTTTGCTGATATTGGTCAGGGATTCCTGGGCGATGCGAAAGAGGGCCAGTGCCGATGCCGGGGCAACATCCACGTCGCCTTCCGGCAACTCCAGGCTCAGCGTTACCTCGGCGTCGCGGGAAAACTCCTCGCCAAGGACGCGCAGCGAACTGACCAGGCCCAGCATTTCAAGCAGTGGCGGGCGCAGGTTTTCGATGATCCGGCGCTTCATCGCGATGCCGCTGTCGAGATGCTTTTCCAGCCGCGCCAGACGCTCGCGGCAGGGAGCGAACGCGGCATCGTCGAGCTGGCGGGTGATCCATCCCGACTCCATTTTGGCGGCGGTCAGCAGTGCCCCCAGTTCGTCGTGCAGTTCCCGCGCCAGCCGCGCTTTTTCCACCTCGCGGGCGTTGGTCAGGTAGCTCGCCAGGTCGCTCAGTTCGGCGGTGCGTTCCTGCACCAGCGCGTCGAGGCGCTGGTTTTCGCTCTGCAGCAGGTCGGCGAGCTGCTCGCGCAGTTTGAACTGGCGTTCCACGACGAGGAGCAGGACGGTCATCAGTATCAAGGCGCCGGTGGCCAGGGTTATAACCACCCAGCGGGTGCGTTCGACGTGGCTGGTGGAGCGGTCGAAAGAAATCTCCCCATCGGCCGCCAGCTGCGCCTTCAGTCCGAGAATGCGGTCGCGGATGCGGTCGGTGTAGCGCTTGCCCTTGATCCGGGTTTCTTCGCCGGCGAAGCCGCGTTCGACCGCCAGATCTAGGCTGCGCAGCTTGATCGTCACCAGCCCCGTGAGGTCGGCGAGCGCCTCCTCGTTTTCGCCGCCCGCACCGAGGTCATGGCGTATCGATTCGAGGGTGCTGTTGGCCGTCACCTGGCTCTTTTCGTAGGGTTCAAGGTGGGTGCGATTGCCGCTCAGCAGATAACCGCGTACGCCGTTTTCCGCGTCCATCAGCTGGATCAGCAGGTTGTCCAGGTGCTCGACCCGTTCGGCCTGCCGCTGCAAGTCGCTCAGCGCCTTCAGGCTGGCGGTCGCCTGCCAGTGGCTCGATGCGAGCAGAAGCACGACCAGGGCGCCGCCCAGGGCGAGGAACAGGCGACGCACCCGGCGGGCAAGGTGCTCGCCATGCGGCACCGGAGGCGAATGGTTAAGGGGCGACATGGAACTCCTCCTTACACGAGCCGAAAAAACAGCACGCGTATGCAGGAATCGTCCTACAGGCGATTCAGTCCGGTCTGACAGCCACCTTTCGACGGCGTTCATACACTGTAAGAACTCCCGGCAACCCTGCCGCATTGAGGCCGGCGTTCCGTTGCGCCACGTCTATTTCCCCACCGACTCGATCGTCTCGCTGATCAATGTCACCGAGGATGGCGACTCGGCCGAAATCGCCGTACCGAGGCGGCAGGGAAATTGCATAGGACCGGCGTAATCCAACTTTTCGGGTCGGCCGAGTTGATCGTTACCGGCCCGAGAGGTCGGCGAGGAGGCCGGGCGCGAGTACGAGGACGACGCGCGGCCGGCAAACCGAAAGGTTTCCGCCTGGTTTCCGACTCGCCGTGTTTTTTTAACGATCACACCAAGGAAAGGAAAGATGATGAAGATCACACTTGCGACAAGCTGTTTCATTCTCGTCACGGCGCTGGTTCCGGTAGCGGCCCAAGCGGCGGATGCTGACCCGGCCAACAAGAGCGTCTCGACTTTCGTCAAGGACTCGGCGATTACCACCAAGGTCAAGGCCAAACTGGCGGCTGAAAAGCTGAGCAGCCTGGCCAAGATCAAGGTCGATACCGATGCCGCGGGCGTCGTGTCGCTGAGCGGGACGGTCAAAACTAAGGAAGAAGCGGACAAGGCGGTTTCACTCGCGACCGCGGTCGAAGGCGTGAAATCGGTTTCGAGCACGATCCAGGTCAGTCCGTAATCGGCACCCGCTACGTCGTGCATAAAGCGAATTAGCGGGCATCAACTTGCGTGATGGGAAAGGGTCGCCACCGCGCCGATGTGCGGTGGCGACCGCCAAGGAGAACGCTTTGACCGACGGGCTATTTGCCGCCGCCATTGCGCATGTGCGCCCAGCCGGAAATGACGTGAAGTCGCTGCAAGTGAATGAAAGAAGGGGCGCTCGATCGCGTGCCAACGCACTCGCAGCGTCCAAAGGACGGCAAAAAGGCATCGGCGCGACCTGCCCAGGGATCGGCTGGAGGAGAGCACCGCCCGCAGGCCCCGGGGGGCCAGGGTGTCACGGGCAAAGGTCCGGGTCATCGCCATTTCCGCCTCGAAGGAATCTGAAAAGAGGGTTCGATGCCGTTGCGGATGATCGCCGGAGTGCTTTTCGCAGGGCGCTCTCACCCCATGTTCAGCAAGCGCCGTGCCAAGCGCGCCCACCATCGCGTCGTCGACCGCGTGCGTCCCTTGCCGCCCTTGGTAGCTGGCGGCATTGGGTGGTGTGGACGATGGCGGGACACTACGCCCCTACCAGCGATTCCGCTCGAGGTAGGGAACGATTTACACGCTGATCGGTAAAAATTGCAAGGTCGGCCGCAGCGTGAAGTAGGAAGCGGAATGGTGAATGCTGGAATCGTGGATTCGTGGAGTTGGGAACGGAGTTTGCCGGGAGCCGCTAGGCGCAGCACCGCCGGGAGGCGTGTAAGCGCCGGAAACGGGGGCGAGCAATGGAGCGACGAAAGGAACCGCCATGCGCCTTCCCGGAGGTGCTTCAGCGCAGCGCCCGTTGCGGGCGGCCGAAGAAGAAACCCTGGAAGAGATCGAAACCAAGGGCGAGGCAGCGGCTGGCCCGTTCCAGACTGTCCACCTTTTCCGCCAGCAGGCTGAGCGGGTGGGGTTTGAGCCAGCCGACCAGTTCGGCCAGGCGGGCGTCATCAACGCGCAGGATGTCGATCTTCACCACGTCCACCAGGTCCAGCAACGGTTCCAGGCTGGCATCCCGGCGGCAGACATCGTCCAGGGCCAGGTGGTAGCCGCGTCCCTTGAGCTCGCCGCAACGCCGCACCACGGCGTCGTCCACCTGGATGGTTTCCAGCAGTTCCAAAGTTACCTGTTCCCGTGGCAGCGCCTCCGGGCGTGCGGACATCAACATTTCCGCGTCCACGTTAACGAAACCGCCGCAGCGGCCGAGAACGATATTGGCAGACTGCCGAACGAAGGCGAGATGAATGACTTCGGACGTGGCTTGGGCGTCGTCTTCAACCCGTGCCTCGGTTTCGTCACCACAGCGGTAGAGCAGTTCATAGGCCTGTACGCGCATGCCTCGATTCAGGATGGGCTGGCGGCAGAAGGTAGTGCGTCCGGTGCGCATGATGGTCTCCCTCAATCTCTCCGGCTCGGCCAGAGCGGTGCAGTGCATGCTTAGGTGTTTTATTCAATGCAAGTTTCGGACCAGCTGGGCGCCAGGGGATGCCGCCTGCAACGGTTTGCGGAACGGGCTTGAGCGGAGTAGGGTGGACTACGTGTCACCGGCAGTTTTAGCACCCCTTGCAATCTTTGCAGCCCAGGGACGGACCAGTCGGACGCTCGCCTGGCGGGCAGGAAAAAGGGTGCGTTGCACGTTCGTCGTGCAGCCATCACTACTGCCGGCAGGCCGATACTTGGCTCCCGCTAGTCGACGATCCGGTGGCTGTATCGCGGCGCACTCTGCATCTCTCCTCCGCTACGGCGATACTTCAAACTACTTCAAACTACTTCAAGGAGGTCTTTATGAATCTGAACCGAAATCGCTTTACGCAAGGACACTCTCTGTGGGTTTCTCTGATCCTCGTCGCACTGCTTGCTCTGGCGAACAACGCCTGGGCGGCCTCCGATACGCCTGTAGCGCCCCCGGCGACGAGTGCCATCGCGCCGGATAAGCCGCCTAAGGGGGTGCCATCAGAAGTGGAGAAGGAGAAGCCAGTAATGCCGGGCAAATACGAGCTCGCGGATTCGGCCTTCAAGAAGCTTGATCCGACAGGGAAAGGCTATGTCTCGAAAGAGGACATTAAAGGTCTGGAAGGCTTCGATCGGGTTTTCGACGAGGTGGACTCGGAGCATACGGGCAAACTCGACCATTCCCAGTTCATGACCGCCTGGAAGCAATACTCGGCGGATAAAATCCCCTGATTTGTGGGTCGGCTGAGCCCGGGAGACTGTAAGTGGCCGCCATGCCCCCACCGGGCCACAAAAAAACCTGTGACGACCAGCCGCCAGCGAAGAGCGATTCCCTCGCTGCAGCAGCACAAGTTGGCCTCGGGATATCCCGGGATCCCACTACTGGAATCTGACTATTCAGAATAATGCGGCTAAGGTATTTTCTTTCGGGCCAGGGTTACGCACGATTTGTGACAGTTCTCTGACGAGCCTGCCATGATGCAATACAAGCGCAACAGTGCCCTGTTCTACCGACAGCCAGCCGACGGCCTGTTGCCAGTGCGCGCCTTGAGCCCCGTTCAATTCGGGCAGACAGGCGATAGCGCGGTAAACAAGGCCACTCATTTCGAAAACGTGGTTTTCGCAGGGGGCGGCAATCGCTGCTTCTGGCAGGCCGGTTTCTGGTCCGTGGCAGCTGCGGCGTTGACGTTGAGACCAGCCCGGGTTGCTGCGGTCAGCGCCGGATCGGCCATCGCCTGCACGCTGTTCTCGGGTACCTTCAACAAAGGCTTTCGCCGCTACAAGAAAGCGCTTGCCGCCAATGGCAGCAACATCCATTTTCGTAATCTCCTGCGCGATCAACCTGTTTTCCCACACGGCAATATCTACCGCGAAGCGCTACTTGCAAGCATCAATGAGCGGGCGTTGTCACTTTTGCACCAGGGGCCGGAGATCAGTATCCTCATTTCGTGTCCGCCAAGCTGGGCATCCCCGGGCGTGGCCTTGTTTCTGGGAATTATCGCCAACGGCATCGACGGGTGGAGCAAAGAAGCGGTCCATTCTTCGGTTGGTTCTCGCATCGGCTTCAAACCATTGTTTATTTCCGTTCGTGAGTGCATCACCCCCGACTCGCTTGCCGACCTGATCATTGCCTCGTCCTGTATCCCACCGCTGACGCCACAAGCCCGGCGCAACGGTATCCTGCTCCTCGATGGAGGGTTTGTGAGCAACGTGCCGACGGAAGGTCTGGCGGATGGTCAAGGCGAAACCCTCGTGCTGCTTACCCGACAATTCAGACAACTTCCTTCGATTTCCGGCCGAACCTACGTACAGCCTTCGCAGCCGATTCCGGTCGCGGCATGGGACTACACCGATGATGCGGCGGTGCAATCCACCTTCGATCTCGGGCGCCGTGACGGCGAACGATTCTGTTCGTCGATCGGTGCCTGAATTCGGTCGCGCGTGGTGAAATCAGTGTCCTATCGCGCCTGATTCCCTGTTCGATTCACTCCAGGGTGCTCCAGTCAATCGACCTGCGAATTCAGATCAACACCACGTCGGCTACACCCACGGTGATCCGAAGGTTTGCTCCATAGCAGATCAGCTTGCGCATCCCTCGATTTACGTCTGCAACCAAGAAGCAGTTTTCCAGAGTAGCGCCAGGGTTCCTGGCGGATCGAGTGATTTCTCGAAAAGCGCATTGATTCAGACGAACGATCCGTCCTACATATTGATTCAGTTTCATTCAATAATTCACCGTTGTTTTTGACCGAAGGGATATCACCGTCTAAATATGGGTGGTGGTCGCCAAGCCTTTGCTGCTCGATTGGAATGGCAGGCACTCATCCATTTGCGAAATTTACCGATTCAACTTGGCGCCGTTAATACTCGAATACGTGTATTGGCTGAGCGAACCAGCAATTAGTTTTCACATTGGGGGAAATCGGGACCACAACTCGTGCTGGCATCACGGAAGTCTCCCGGCGAATGGCCGCGCACTCCGTCGGGTGGCCGCAAATGGCGTGCTCCGGCGACGCTCTGGAGCGTTCAGCAAGCGGGAAACGGCAAGCAGGTTTACCTGACCGACCGATAATCAATCTGCCGGGTTCGCTTGCTCAGGACCAATTGCCAGAGCTGCCCCTGACGCGAACGGAAGAAGCCCGCACAACTCAACAAATAGTATTTCCACATGCGGTAGAAACGTCCGCCATACTTGTGCTCAAGGGCCGGCCAGCCGCGTTCGAAGTTTTCCCACCAGGCCATCAGGGTGCGGTCGTAGTCGGCTCCGAAATTGTGCCAGTCCTCGACGATGAATCGCTCTTCGACCGCGTCGGTGATTTCGGCGGCAGACGGCAGACGGCCGTTCGGAAACACATACTTATCGATCCAGGGGTCCAGTTTTCGGGTGGTGCAGTAATTGCCGATGGTATGCAGCAGAAACAGGCCCGGGTCCTTAAGCACGCGCTGGACGGTTGCAAAGAAGGCCGCATGATTCTTCGGTCCGACATGCTCGAACATGCCAACCGAAACCACTTTGTCGAATTGGCCGGAAAGGTCGCGATAGTCCAGGAGTTTGATGCTTACCGGCAGTCCGGCGCAGCGTTCGCGGGCCAGTTTTTGCTGTTCCCTTGAAACCGTTACGCCGACGACCTCCACACCGTAGTTCTCGGCCGCGTAGCTCGCCAGACCGCCCCAGCCGCAACCGATGTCGAGCAGCCGTTCGCCAGGCTGCAGATAGAGCTTGCGGCAGATCAAGTCCAGTTTGTGCCGTTGCGCCTCTTCCAGCGTAGACGCTTTGTGCCAGTAGCCGCAGGAGTAGCTCATGGTCGGATCCAGCATCGTCGCAAACACGTCGTTGCCGATGTCGTAATGCCGTTCGCCTACCAGAAAGGCGCGCCGGCTCGCCTGAAGATTGAACAACGCATGGCGCAGAACGGCGCCCAGCCAGCGGAACTTCACCCAGCGGTCGATTTGCCGATCGATGTCCACCGTGAGCAGTCGATGAAAAAGCTGGTCAAGTCGTTCACACTCCCACCAGCCGTCCATATAGGCCTCGCCGAATCCGAGCGAGCCATCCATGACAATTCGACGATAAAAGCGGGGGTCAGTCACCTGGATGTCCCAGGGGTCGTCACCGTTGATCCGGAATCCCGCCACGGCCGCCAGGGCGTGCACTGCGACTGATGCGTCTGGCGCGATTAATGCGAGCTTCGGTCCGGAAGGCGTCCGTGATGACAGAAGTGAGAGTGACCGCATAGCATCTCCTCAGATAACCAAAACAGTCGAACGTTGCCCCGGTAGTTCCTCCTAGCATGGGGTGTGCCAGCAAACCCTGGCCGCAATTGCGAGAACGAATTCGGTCTGGGTATGAGCACAAGCGCTAGGCCTGCCTTGGGCTACTGCATGGCCGAGCGCGCGCAACGCGTAAATTTTACCTATTTCGTGTAAATCCTTCGCACAGCTTTCTGTCGTTCACCTCGGACGCCGGGCCGGTTCGCCGCAGGGGTGCGGTGACTATTCGATCCCGAGGCTTGGATTTTCGCCGCCGTTAAGGGTCGTACGATGCTTGCCCAGGTGTGCCCGCTAGACAGGCTGCAGGGTGTGCTCTGCCGTGCAGCCCAGTTTCTCGGTAACGGTTTGCATCATGACCGGGTCGATCTCGATCAACGTGGTTGTTGGCTTGTCGCCAGGCTTGCTGCCCCGCAATTTGGCCGCCTGGATCACCCAGTCAGTTGCAACGCCGATCGGCACGACGGCGGTGTTGATGACCAGATCGAAGGCGTGCGTGTCTTCCCATTTGGCGCGGTAGAACGATTCGATGAACGCGGTGCGAATCGCGTCTTTTTCCTTGACCAGCGAGGTCGCAACCTCCAGCGAAATATTCTGCTCAGACCGGATCATTTCGATCCGGTCTTCAAGCGGAGCCTGCAGGCGCACATGAAGCACGTCTGCCAGACCGGACAGGATGGCGTAGCTGCTGCGGCCGAGAATCACCACGTCGCCGTGGCGAGCAACCGTCCGTACAACCAGATTGAGCGTGCGCACCATCAGGTCGCGTCGCTCGGCCTTTTCGAGATCGAAGCTTCCCCAGAAGCCGGGTTTCTTTTCGTATTCCTCCTCGAACTCTGCAAGACCGTATTGGGAAAGCACAGCGCTCACGAATGCCTTGTCAACCAGGTGATAACCCAGCGTGCGGGCGACCCGTTCGGCAAGCAAATCGCCATAACTGCCACATTCACGTGAGATGGTAATAACTGTCATGGCATTTTCTCCTTTGCATCAATAGTAGTTCGCCAAATTCAAACGACCACCTACTGCTCATCGCATAAACAGGTAGGGCACAGCGCCGTATCGGCGCTCTTGGCCAGGCCACACGGCGAGGCCCTGCCTGGTGCCAATCGAAGCACCTCGTTCTATTTTTGATTTGGTCGGCATTTTCAGAAGCGCTAAACGCACCCTTTCGAACAAGCCTTCACCCCCTGAAGAAACGCTGCCATAAGTCGTATCGAATATAGACCAATAGTGCTTTAGCAAGTTCAGCGGCGTAATCAACAGGAAATCGACAGGAAACCTGAACGGCTACCGGTCGCAAGGCATTAGCTGTTGTCGAGGTAGCTGTCGACCACTCCCGCATTCCCGGCCACCAACGGACGGGGCAGCGGCGAGGGCGACACGGCGTCTGCCACCGTCCGGGACAACTCCAGTGGCAGTGACCGAGCCGGCGTCGAGGTGAGTGGCTCGTCCGCTGCTCCCCCGCTGCCGGACTTGTCGCCAGCGTATTCCTTGAGCCGGTTATACAGGGTCTTCAGGCTCACCCCCAGCACGGCGGCGGTGCGTTCCTTGTGGTTGTTGAAGTGCTGCAGCGTGGCCAGGATCAGCTGGTTTTCTGCCTCGGCCAGCGTCGTTCCGAGGCGCAGCGTGATGACCGCGCGGCGGTCGGGCGCGGCAGCGCCGGCAGCGGGCAGGGCCGGCACATCGCTGGGCAGCCATTCGTCGGTAATGACGTCGTTCTCCGCCATCAGGTAGGCGCGTTGTACCACGTTGCGCAACTCGCGTACGTTGCCGGGCCAGCGATAGGCGGCCAGGTGCGCCAGCGCCGCGGCGGAAAAGCGCTTGACCTGGCCTTCGCGCTGGCAGATATCGGTCAGGAACTGATCGGCCAGCAGCGCGATGTCTTTCGCCCGGTTGCGTAGCGGCGGCAGATCGATCGGGAAAACATTGAGCCGGTAGAGCAGATCCTCGCGCAGGTGGCCTGCGGCTACAGCCTCATGGGGTGGGCGGTTGGAGGCGGCGATGACGCGCACGTCGATCTCCTGGCTATGAGTCGCCCCAACCCGCATCAGCAGCGCAGTTTCAAGCACCCGCAGCAGTTTGACCTGCAGCTCCAGCGGCATCTCGGTGATTTCGTCGAGAAACAGCGTGCCGCCGTGGGCTCGCTCGAAGAAGCCCGGATGCTGGCGCTCGGCGCCGGTGAAGCTGCCTTTCTCGTGGCCGAAAATTTCGCTCTCGATCAGGTTGGGCGAAATGGCGCCGCAGTTTACCGCCAGAAACGGCTGGCTGCGCCGGCGGCTCAGGTCGTGCAAGGTGTGCGCCACCAGCTCCTTGCCGGTGCCGCTCTCACCGGTGATGAACACGGTCACCGCCGTGCCCGCGACGCGCGAAATCTGCTCATAGACGCGCTGCATCGGCGGCGAACGCCCCCACAGATGCCCAAAGTGGCCGCTGCGCTCCCATTCTTCACTCAGCGTTGCCAGTTCGACTTTCAGTGCTGCCGGCCGCATGAAGCGGGACAGGATGCCCTGCAGTTGCATCATGGTCACCGGCTTGATCAGGTAATCCGCTGCGCCCAGGCGGAAGGCCTGGATGGATGTTTCAAGGCTGGCGTAACCGGTGATCAGAACCACTTCGGAATTTTCGAGCAGCTGCGGATCGTCGAACAGATCCATGCCGCTGCCGTCAGGCAGCTTGAGGTCGAGCAAAACCACGTCCGGTGGGTGCAGTGCCAGCTGGCGCCTGGCATCGCGCAACGAATTGGCGACCGCGACGGTGAAGTTTTCGGTAGCGACCAGCGCCGCCATCATCTCTGCCGAGTCGACGTTGTCTTCGACGATCAACACGTGACTCATGCCAGCGTCTCCAGCTGTCCGCGATGTAAAAGTTGACCGGTGAACCCGATTTAAGTTCGGCTGCCCAGGCGGGTCTGGAATTCGAAACGGGGCGGCGCCCAGGATCGGCTCGCGGTTGCGCTCGGCGGCGGATGCGTGCTGCTTCACGGCACGGGAGTGTATCTCACCGCGCACAGCTTGGACCAGGGCCGTTATCCCGCGCGCACGAAGCGCCAGGCG
>JANNNT010000670.1:0-2007 GCA_031398685.1 Rhodocyclaceae bacterium
GTTTTTCACCGGCCTGATGCACCACCTGCGGCCGCTCCTCCTCAGGCAACAGCCCAAGTCCCTTCGGCACCATTTCGTTAAGCGCAGCGGCACCGAGGCTGCCGCCGAGCACCAGCAAACGGAGCGGCAGCTTGTCGTCAACGACACGCTCGGCAGGGTCCGGCAACTGGGCAATTTCAGGGCGCACGGGATTGCCCAGCCACAGGCTTTTCGGCAAGGCCTCCGGGAAACCGCAAACAACGCGCGTGGCGACCTTGGACAGCACCCGGTTGGCCAAGCCAGCGATTGAGTTCTGTTCGTGCACAACCAGCGGGCGGCCCAGCAACACGGCCATCATTCCACCCGGGAAACTGATATAGCCGCCCATGCCCAGCACGACATCCGGCTTGACCCGGCGAATCTCGCACAGCGCTTGCCAGAATCCCGAAAGCAAAGCGACAGGAAGCAGCAACTTGCGCAACAAGCCTTTGCCACGCAACGCGCCAAAGCGCACCCAGGCCATTTCGTAACCGCGCGAGGGCACCAGCTTGGCTTCCATGCCGTCCGGATTACCCATCCAGACCACATTCCAGCCCCGGCTCTTCAGCAGATCGGCAACAGCCAAGCCCGGAAAGACGTGGCCTCCGGTTCCGCCGGCCATGACCAGGAGCGTTCTGCTCATAATTTCGCCCCTCTCATCAACTGCCTGTTCTCCCAGTCAACGCGAAGCAATATGGCCAGGGCCACGCAGTTGGAAAGAATTCCCGAGCCGCCGAAACTCATCAGCGGCAGAGTCAACCCTTTGGTCGGCAGCAAACCCATATTCACGCCCATGTTGATGAAGCCCTGAATGCCAATCCAGATACCGATACCCTGAGCCACCAGCGCCGGATATAAACGTTCAAGCGCCACCGCCTGACGACCGATGACGAAAGCGCGCTGGATGAGCAGACCAAAGAGAACGATGACCAGAACGACTCCCACGAAACCCAGCTCTTCGGCAATCACGGCCAGCAGAAAATCGGTATGGGCTTCCGGCAGATAAAACAGTTTTTCAACGCTGGCGCCCAGTCCGACGCCCAGCAGCTCGCCCCGTCCAAAGGCAATCAGCGCATGCGAAAGCTGGTAGCCGCGACCGAAGGCATCTGACCACGGATCCATGAACCCGAAAATGCGGTCGCGTCGGTAAGGCGACACGATGATGAGCACGGCGAAGGCCGCCACCAGCACGACGATCAGCACGGCAAACAGGCGCGCTCGCATGCCGCCCAGGAAGAGAATGCCGATGGCAATCGAAATGATCACCACGAACGCGCCAAAATCCGGCTCCTTGAGCAGGAAGATGCCGACCACCACCATGGCACTCGCCATCGGCAGGAAGGCCTTCTTCAGGTCATGCATGTGCGACATCTTGCGCACCGTATAGTCGGCGGCGTACAGCACGGCGAACAGCTTCATCAGCTCGGACGGTTGCAGATTGACGATACCGAGCGACAGCCAGCGGCGCGCGCCGTTAACGTCGCGCCCGACGCCCGGAATCAGCACCAGTGCCAGCAACACGAAGCCGGCGACGAAGAGCCAGGGGGACAGTTGTTGCCAAGTCGACAGCGGCACCTGGAAGGCGAATCCGGCAGCCACCAGCCCGATGGCCAGGAACACACCGTGGCGAACGAGAAAATAGGTCGGGTGATTGCCGGTATAGCGCCCCACTTCGGCAATGGCAATTGACGCCGAATACACCATCACCAGGCCGATCAGCAGCAGAATCAGACCACTCCACAAGAGGGTCAGATCCACTTCGGCCGGCATCCGGCGGGGAGCGTCAAGCGCGAGCAACATCAGTCCGCCTCCCGGTCCAGATCGCGCACGGCAGTGATGAATACTTCGGCGCGATGGGCGTAGTTGCGGAACATGTCGAAACTGGCACAGGCCGGCGAAAGCAGAACGGCATCACCAGGCTTCGTTTGTGCTGCGCACCAGCGCACCGCGTCGGTCATGTCGGCACAGTGCCGCATGGCTACGCCGCAA
>JANNNT010000510.1:0-6710 GCA_031398685.1 Rhodocyclaceae bacterium
TATTTCCCGTCGTTGAGTCCGCTTATGAATCCTGAATCGCAGGATTCCGTTTCAGGCCGACAAATCGGGCTGTTGGGTTCACTGAAAGGGCTGGCGTCGACTGGGCACCGCCGCCGCAGGAACGCGATGGCGGCACGCGTGTGGTGCAACCGGCCGAGCCGGCCTTCACCGGCTTCGTGTTCAAGATCCAGGCCAACATGGACCCCAAGCACCGCGACCGCATCGCCTTCTTCCGCGTCTGCTCCGGCCGCTACAGCTCGGGAATGAAGGTCAAGCACGTGCGCATGGACCGTGAAATGAAGCTGGCCAACGCGCTGACCTTCATGGCCAACGAACGTGTACTGATGGAAGACGCCGTCGCCGGCGACATCATCGGCATCCACAACCACGGCCAGTTGCATATCGGCGACACGCTGACCGAAGGCGAAACGCTCGGCTTCAAGGGTATCCCCTACTTCTCGCCCGAACTCTTCCGCGTTGCGCGCCTGCGCGACCCGCTGAAAAGCAAGCAGTTGCAAAAAGGTTTGCAGGAACTCGGGGAGGAAGGCGCAATCCAAGTGTTCGAAAATCTCGCTACGGGTGCCATGCTGCTCGGTGCGGTCGGTACGCTGCAATTCGAAGTCGTCGCCCAGCGCCTGCAAACGGAATACAAGGTCGATGCCATCTTTGAGCCCGCAGACATCAACACCGCGCGCTGGCTCACTTTCCCGGACGACCTGACGCGCCGCAACTTCGAACGCGAGCAGCAGCACCGCATGGCCAAGGATGTCGACGGCAACCTTGTTTATCTCGCCAGCACGCGCTACAACCTGGATGTCACCCGCGAGAAATGGAATAAGGTAGCCTTCCATGCGTCACGTGAGCATGGGCAGAAAATGGGCTGAGCGAAAAAGCGTCTGCCGAGCCGGGGAATCCAAAAACCGTGACCTCTGTTCGTCGCACCGCTCAAGCCGATAAACACGGTTTTTCAACTTCATTCGAGATCATTACCATGAAAAAAGTCACTTGGGGCGTGCTGAGCACCGCAAATATCGGGATGTCGAAAGTCACCCCCGCCATGCAGCAAGGCCAGTGGTGCGACATCAGCGCCATTGCCTCGCGCTCGCTGGAGAGCGCCCGCGCGGCCGCCGACAAGTTGGGCATTGCCAAGGCCTATGGCTCGTATGAAGAGCTGATCGCCGACCCCGAGATCGAGGCCATCTACAACCCGCTGCCCAACGACCTGCACGTCCCCATGACCCTCGCGGCGGCACGTGCCGGCAAACATGTGCTGTGCGAAAAACCGCTGGCCTTGAACGCCGCGCAGGCGGCCGAACTGCGCGAAGTCGCTGGCAAGGTCCATATCATGGAAGCGTTCATGGTGCGCTTTCATCCCCAGTGGTTGCGCGCGCGGGAAATCGTGCGCAGCGGTGACCTGGGTGAATTGCGTACGATCCAGGCCTTCTTCTCGTACTTCAACCGACAGCCCAGCAACATCCGTAACAAGCTGGACGTCGGCGGTGGCGCGCTCTATGACATCGGCTGTTATCCGATCGTGACCGGTCGCTTTATCTTTGAAGCCGAGCCGGTGCGGGTGATGGCCCTGATGGACCGTGACCCGGATTTCAAGACGGATCGCAATGTCACTGCCGTGCTCGATTTCGGCAACGGACGCCGCCTGGATTTCACCGTGTCGACCCAATCCGTGCCTTACCAGCGTGTGCAGATCATTGGCACGCAGAAACGGCTGGAAATCGAGATTCCGTTCAACGCCCCGCCCGGAGAGGCGACACGGATTTTCATCGACGATGGCCAGCGTCTCGGCGGCGGATTGGCAGTCATCGAAACCCTTCCGCCGTGTAACCAGTACACCTTGCAGGGCGACGCGTTTTCCCGGATTATCCGCGGCGACATGGCGCCACCCTACGGCGTTGAGGATGCGATCCTGAACATGCGCGTCATCGACGCGCTGTTCAAATCCGACAAGAGCGGCCGCTGGGAAGATGTCTAATCCAATGCGGCCCCTTCATCAAATCACCCCATAGCACTGAGCCCCAAACTTCATGACCAAGATTTATTTTTTCGACATCGACAACACGCTTCTCGACCACGACACCAATGCCATCCCGCAGTCGGCCTTGACGGCGATTGCGGCACTCAGGCATGCCGGACACACGGTGGTCATTGCGACGGGCCGAAGTTTTGACCACGCCAAACCCTACATTGATCAGATTCAGCCGAGTTATGCGATTACACAAAATGGCGCGCGGATCCTGAAAGGTGACCAGGAAGTGTTTACCGTGCCGCTCGCAAGAAAACCGCTCATGGATCTGTTCAACTGGATGCGTGCGCAAGGTCACTATTTTGGCGTCAATGATGGACTGTTCGCCCACGTCAGCGCCTCGGTTCCGAGCACGCTGGAACCGCTAAGAAGCCTCGAAATGACCGTTCAACCCGATGCCGGCCACTATTCAGAGCGCGACATCTACCAGGGATGGCTGTTTTTCGACGAAGAACTGGATGCAACCCTGGTCCCGACCATTCTTGAACGTTACCCGGACTTCGACCTGGTGCGCTGGCACCAGACGGCGGTGGACGTTCTACCCAAAGCCATCAACAAATGGACCGGCTGCCAGTGGGTGATGGAACAAACCGGCTTTCAGCCGCATCAGGCGGTGGCCTTCGGCGACGGCTTGAATGACATGGAAATGCTGCAGGGCGTCGGTCTGGGCGTGGCCATGGATAATGGCCATCCCGAATTGAAGGCCGTAGCCAACCGCATCGCCCCGGCACTGCATCTGGACGGCATTGCCACGATATTGAATGAGTTAGCTCTGGCAAAAGCACATCGACTCGTCGTTTAAGTCGCTTCAGCTCATGCGCTTGGCCCGATCGGCCTCGGAACAGGCAGCAACACCGGTAAAGACATTCACCCCCGCATTGAACAAGAATATCGACGCCTCGCGTTTTCCCTGCAGATCGATCGACCGTCCGCCGGGCTTCATACGTAGAAATTCTTCTTCGCATTCAGCTCACGGATACCGGGGTGTCTGGCCAGTTCGTCTTCTAACAAATCGACGCCCAGACCGGGGCGGTCGGACAGGTGCAGAATTCCGTCGCGCACATCCAGTGGATGGCTGATGACTTCGTCGCGCCAAGGCACATCGTTGACCATGTATTCGCAGCGGAAGAAGTTCGGGATGCTGGCGCAGACATGGGCACTGGCCAGCGTACTCAGGGGACCGTTCGGATTGTGAGGAGCCACCAGCACCCCGTAGGCTTCGGCCATGGTCGCAATGCGTTTCATCTCGCTCGGGCCGCCGCAGCGGGTGATGTCGGGCATGATGACGTCACAGATGTGGTTTTCCAGGATCGGGCGGAAGCCATGCCGCGTGTAGTGGCGTTCGCCGACACAAATAGGCACGCTGGACGGCAAGCGCTCCCTGAAGGCCCTCAGTGTCTGGGCGCTTTCCGGGCCGGCCGGCTCCTCATACCAGGTGACGCCCAGGGGCGCGAGCCGTTCCGCCATTTTGACCGCCACCTCGAAATTGAGCATGGCGTGTGTCTCGATCATCATGTCGAATTCCGGCCCCACGGCGTCACGTACGGCCTTAGTCACCTCGAACGCCAGATCCTGCTGGGCCTTGGTCAGGGTGAGGTTGGTGTGCAGATCTTCACCGTAGAGGTAGTTGGTGTGGGCGAAGGGGTCGAATTTCAAGCCGGTGAATCCGAGGTCTTTCACCCGCCGGGCTTGCTGCGCATAATCCGCACCGGAATGGCCGCCACCCGTGAACCAGTAGTTGGCGTAAAGGAGAATATCCTTCCGAAAAGCGCCGCCGAGCAGTTCATAGCAGGGCATTCCGTAGACCTTGCCCTTAAGATCGAGCAGTGCCATGTCGAGGCCGCTGATCGCACACAGGCTGGCGCCGTAAGGTCCGATCCAGTTCAGGTCGCGGTAGAGTTTGGTCCAGATGAAGTCGGTGCGCAGTGGGTCGAGGCCGATGACGCGTTCGCCCACATGTTTGGCTGCCGCTTCGATAATCGGACTGCCTGGCCAGTTGGTGGCCTCCCCCACCCCGGTGTGGCCGGTATCGGTGTAGACCTTCATCATGGTCCAGTTGTATTTGATGCCCTCGACGAGCCAGACTTTGACTTCGGTGATTTTCACGTTGATGGGTCCTTGATTTGGAAGGTATTCACGGGTAGCCCGCGGAGCCCTGGTCTCGCGACGAACACGCTCCCGGCCAGGGGTTCGCGCTGTATTTGTTGTTCGGTTAATCCTTGCCGTGCCGAGGTGATGAACAACTGGTCCATTTCTTTGCCGCCGAAGCAGCACGACGAGGGTTGCGAGACCGGGCAGGCAACCCGGTCAACAATCTGACCTGTCCGGCCGTCGTAGCAGTTCACCGCCGACCCGCCCCACAGGGCAACCCACAGGTTTCCCTTTTCATCCACGGCCATCCCGTCGGGCCACCCGTCTTGTTCGGGAACGGCGGCCAGCGTCCTTCGCCGAGACGGCGTGTCGCTCTCCAGGTCGTAGTCGAAGACGTCGATCCGCCGCTGGAAGGTATCGATGTAGTAAAACTGCGTCCCGTCGGGCGACCAGCCCAATCCGTTGGAGATGGTGCTTCCGTCGACAAGAATCCGCGGTTTCAGGGTTCGCTCGATCGAGTAGAGCTTAGCCGTTCCCGCCTCGAGATCCTCATGAATGGTCCCCGCCAGAAAGCGGCCTTGAGGGTCGCATTTGCCGTCGTTCATCCGGATACGGGGTTCGTGCAGGTGAAAGCTGTCCAGGTTCTCCAGAGTTCCCCTGCCCGGGTCGAAAAAGCCGAAGCCCCGTTCATTGGCCGTAAGCCAGCGGCCGTCGTCGCAGGGGACCATGGACCCAACGCGGAAAGGAAGAGCCATGTGGGTCACCAACCCGGACTCCAGGTCGCCCCGGTTAAAGGTCAGCCCTTTGATATCCACCCACCAAAGCGCGTTTTCATGCCAGACCGGACCTTCAGCCAATTCATGGCGACCCCGAAACAGGAGCTGTGCACTGATCACGTCTACTCTCCCGGTCACAGAATCCCGAATTTATCCCAAGCCGCCTGGGCACCCATGCCGCCCTTGATCGCCTCGAAGACCCGTTTTTCGCCGTGCGCCTTGACCCACGCAGCCTCGATCACGTCCTTCTCAATCTCGCACGGGATAACGCAAACGCCATCGAGGTCTCCGAAAAGGATGTCGCCCGGATTTACGGTAACGGCCCCCATCTGGATCGTGCAGCGAAAATCGATCACCTTGCCCCGGGGGCGCTGATCCTGAGCGTAGCGCCCATAGGAAAACACCGGGAACCCGAGTTCCAGGATGCCCCGGGTGTCCCTGGAATAGCCGTCGACCACGGCCCCGGCAGCTCCCCGGTTCATTGCGCAGGTGCTCATCAGTTCGCCCCAGAGGGCATAGTCGGGCGACGAGCCGGTACAGACGTAGACTTCATTCTTCTTCAGGTCATCGAGCGCCTGAAGCATCAGGCCGAAGGGCCCATTCAACAGATCGCTGACCCGGCCTGGTCCCTCACCGCCATGGTCGTCGGCCTCCAGCACGGGCATCGCCCGCCCGACCAGAACCATGTCGTCGCGAAGTGGCTGAATCCGGGGAGACAAAAATTGATGGGTGCGACCCATCAGATCCATTACATCGCCGATAACTGCGCTGAAAAGGCCTTCGCGGCAAAGCGCGAACAGCTCGTCATCATCGCCCCACGTTGGAACAGTCGTTGTGTAGTTCATGGCTGCATGTTACCCAATCAAAACCTTTACACAATAGACATGCCGGAATTATTCATGTACTTTTTGGCGATGAAAACCTTGTATGTCAACAACGACGCATCCCTGCCCGGATTGCTGTCCCCGGCCGGCGTATCGAGGGTTGATCGCCGACACCGGAGTTGGATTTTCGATGGACAGCTTTAAGCACTACCGATAAAGTTGCATCGATCATATTGATTACTGAAAGCCGAGGCCTGCCCTGAGCAATTTCTCCGCCAAGGCCAAAACTCCCTACGCGTTCATTCCAACGCCGCATGGCGCGGGAACCGACCCAAATACAACGATGGAGTCGCCATGACCTGCAACGTTGGCCTTTTTGTGTTCGACGACGTCGAGGTACTCGATTTCGCCGGCCCCTACGAAGTGTTCACCACGGCCTCCCGCGTGTTCAAGCGTAAGAACCCCTCATCGCCCGAGCCATTCGCCGTCTTCACCATTGGCAAGACATCGGCTTCAGTTCGCGCCAGGGCTGGCCTGAGCGTGTACCCCGACTACACCTTTGAAAACCACCCGGACATTGACCTGCTCCTGATTCCCGGCGGGGTAGTAACGGCAGAACTTGAAGCGCCGAAAGTCATTCAATGGATCGCTAAAACCGCTGAACGCTCGTCGCTGACCGCGTCCATCTGCACCGGCGCCTTTCTGCTGGCGAAAGCCGGTTTGCTTGACGGAAAATCGGCAACGACGCATTGGGAAGACATCGACGATTTGCAATTGATGTTTCCATCAGTTCAGGTCCAGGAGCGACGGCGTTGGGTTGATGAAGGCTCAGTCGTCACCTCAGCCGGGATTGACATGGGCCTTCACCTGGTCGAGCGCTTCACCAATAAAGAACTCGCCGACCGAACCGCAAAACAAATGGAGTTCGACTGGACGCAAGACGTCTGACTGAGACCGTTCTGGAATACACATGACAAT
>JANNNT010000527.1:0-13047 GCA_031398685.1 Rhodocyclaceae bacterium
GTGCCAGTTAGTTGCCCTGCGGATCCTGTTGCCAGTTGACCCACGTACTCCTTCGTCTTGTCGAAGGTATCGCGATATGTTTGACCCACCGTGGGGAACTCCACCGACAGCGCCAGCGTCTCCTCCAGGGTTTGCACGCCGGGCTCCAGACGAATGACGTAGCCCACGACATGCTGCAGGCGCCGGTTGATGTCGACTAGGAAATCGACGCTGGGCATGGGGTCGCGCGGAATCGTCGCGAGGAAGTTGCGCACCAGCGGTGTCGGCTCCAGCGTCTGCAGGTAGGGCAACAATTCCTCGCGCTGCTCAACCTCGTAAGTGAACGGAAACGTCGCGGCGTAGGGCTCGGGGAAGAAGTCGAAAGGATTGATCACCGACATCTCGGCCACCAGATCAACTTCGACGCGAAACTCGCGCGTTTTCTCCGGAAAAACCAGCCGTGCCAGGTAGTTGCCCTGCGGATCCTGTTGCCAGTTGACAAAGTGTTCGCCGGGTGTGACTTTCAGCGAGTAGGCCAGAATCGGCGTGCGCGAGTGCGGCGCCGGCCGCAAGCGAATCACTTGTGGCGAGAGTGCGACCAGACGGTCATAGCGATAATGCGTGACGTGATTGAGGGCAACTTGAATTGACACGGCAAGCTCCTGGCGATGGGTCTAATACGGCTGCTAGCAAGAGCCGCACCATACCATAGCCATTGGAAACGCTGAATTGCAGCGTTGGGCGCACCGGATAGGTGCAAGCACGGGTGACTATGCACCAAGGCGATTCAAGCGCAGGCCAGTTGCACGGCCTGGCAGATGGGTGAAGGTCGAGGAATGATTCAGCGATCCTACGCTGTGCGCGGAACAAGCCCTTATACTTTATGACTAACTTGGCATGATCGAAATTAGGGTGGAGGCAGCATGCGACGGCTCAACATCTCTCACGTGACCGAGTATCGGTTCTCGACTTCAGTGGCGCTGCAACCACATCGCCTGCGTCTGCGTCCACTCGAGAGCCACAGCCTGAGGATCGAATCCTCGACACTCGACATCTCTGCTGCGCACACCATCCGTTGGTATCGAGACGCCCTCGGCAATTCTGTTGCCATGGTGAGTTTTGGCGGTCTGGCGGACTCGCTGCGCGTGCTCAGCGACGTGGTCATCGCCATTTATGACGACGCCCCGCTGGATTTCCTGATGGAGGATTACGCGGTCAACTGCCCCTTCGACTACGCCATCGACGAGCAGCCGGATCTCGCACCTTTCGAGCAGAGTGTCTATGTGCATGACCGTCCAGTGATCCGCGACTGGCTCAATGGTCTGGGCCTGCTGCAGCGCCCGATCGAGACTTTCGCGCTGCTCTCGCAGCTTAATTGCGCAATCGCCAATCATTTTGCCTACCAGATTCGCGAGGAAGAGGGGGTTCAATCGCCGGCCAAGACGCTCGGCCTGAACAGCGGTTCATGTCGCGATTTTGCGGCGCTGTTCATGGAGGCTTGCCGTTACATGGGGCTGGCCAGCCGCTTTGTCAGCGGTTATCTGCATATGCCCAATAACGAAACGGGGAATGCCACCACCCATGCCTGGGCCGAAGTTTACCTGCCCGGTCCGGGCTGGAAGGGCTTTGATCCGACCAGTGGCCTGATCACCGGCAATCAGCACATTGCGGTGGCGGTGGCACGGCATCCTGAGGCGGTGCCGCCAGTATCCGGAAGTTTCATTGGTCCGCTGGGGCAGACCCCGGCGCTGACCGTGTCCGTTCGGGTCAGCGATCTTGGAGTTTGATTGCGCTATCCTTGATTGGCCTATCAGGACGAACGCCGCCGGAGAAGGTCAGCACGAGTAGCTGATTTCACAACAGTTCACGTCGTGGTGCGATTCTTGCCCTGAATCCACAGAACATCACCACGGCCGCCGGCTATGTTGAGAGAGCGGCCGAGGACAAAGAGCAGATCGGACAGGCGGTTCAAGTATTTGCGGGCGAAGTCGGAGACGCTTTCGTTGTTGGCGAGATGCACCACACGACGTTCGGCGCGGCGGCAGACCGTGCGGGAAAGGTGGGCGAGCGCCGCAGCACGGGTTCCGCCGGGGAGAATGAAGTCCTTAAGTGGGCTGAGCTTGTCGTTGAATTGCACGACGAGTTCTTCAAGGCGGACGATGTGCGCCTCACTGATGATGTTCGTGCCGGGAATGCACAGTTCACCGCCCAGATCGAAAAGATCGTTCTGGACGCCGAGCAGCGCTTCACAGATGGCTTCCGGAAGTTCCTCGGCCAGCAGGACGCCGAGGCTGGAATTCAGTTCGTCGATCTCGCCCAGCGCTTCAATGCGCAGGCAGTCCTTGGTCACGCGTGATCCATCACCCAGTCCGGTGGTGCCGGAATCGCCGGTGCGTGTAACAATTTTGGAAAGGCGGTTGCCCATAACTGTTCTCCTGAGAAAAATGGATCGTTGGCCGGGCGTCTGATTATATCGGAAGGAGCCTTCCTGATATTTTTTTGCGGGACAGCCCCCGCTCGGGCGTTACTGACGGGGCTGATGTTGTCGCACCGCCGCTGAAACGGATTTGGCCAAACGTGATACTCTGCCGGCCTCGGGGGGAGTCAGCGTAATGCCAATAATCATTGATGCCTGTGTGGCCCAGCACCAGGGTGATCGCAAGGAGCAACAGGACCGTGTGGCCCTTGTCCCACATCCCAAAGGCGGCGGCGTTGCACTCGCGGTAGTTGCGGATGGGATGGGCGGGCATACCGGCGGCGTATTGGCGGCCCAGCAGGTCATTCACACCGCGCGCAACAACCTTGACCAGTTCTCGGCGCGTAGCGAGTGTCCGCGAATCCTACTTGAATCAAGCCTCAGCGAGGCGCACATGCTGATCAAGGCGTCGCGCTTCATGAACGAGAAGGACCCGCACAGCACCGCGGTGATGTTGCTCTTGCAGCCGGGCAAGGTGAGCTGGGCTCACTGCGGCGATAGCCGTCTGTACCGCTTCCGTGGCGACCGGCCTTTTTTCCGGACGACCGACCATTCTTATGTCGAACAACTGGTGGCCAAGGGAAAAATCACGCCAGAACAGGCGTTGGTTCATCCCAACCGCAACATCCTGATTACCTCGCTTGGCGGCAACGAAGTTCCGAGCATCGATTTTGGTGAAGCGGAAGACCTGGAGGCAGGCGATTCTTTTCTATTGTGCTCGGACGGGCTCTGGGGCTACTTCTGTGATGCCGAACTGGGTGGCGTACTGGCCGCCTATTCAGCCCGCGAGGCCTCGGAACTGCTGATCAGCCGGGCGCGGACACGAGCCCAGGGCGAGGGCGACAATGCTTCGCTGGCTATTCTTAAACTCGTTGAAGCGCCGGCAAAAAAGCCGACAGCCTGACCGCTGCACGCAGTCAGGTTAGCTCTTCTTCCGACCCAGTCCGCCAAGCAGTGCCGCAACAAGACGGCGCGGTTTGTGCGGGTGCTCCATATGGGCAACGACCTGAGCTGTTTCCGTGTCGGCTGGCGCCGCCACGGGATGCGGTACAGCACTCTCATACGGCTTGCTGAAATCAAAACCGTCAGCTGCGACGTGGCTTTTACGCCGGCTGCTGGACGGGCTGCTTACCGACGAAGAATGCTCACGCTCACGACGCGGTTTGGCTGCCGGTGCTACCGAGGCCGATGGTGCCGGCGGGCGGCGGTGATGACTTCTGCGGCCGGTGGGCGGGTATTCGTAATCGTATTCCGGATCGAAGCCCGGGACGATAACCTGTTCAACCTGAATCTTGATCAGCTTTTCGATATCGACCAAGTATTGCACTTCGTGTGCAGAAACCAGCGAAATCGCCGTGCCCTGCTTGCCAGCACGACCGGTACGGCCGATGCGATGGATGTAGTCTTCCGGCGTGTGCGGAAGCTCGAAGTTGATGACGTGCGGCAGGTCGTCAATATCGAGGCCGCGGGCCGCAACGTCGGTGGCGACCAGTACCAGCACCGAGCCATCCTTGAAAGCTTCAAGGGCCTTCAGTCGTTCCAGCTGGGTCTTGTCACCATGAATCGAATCGGCGGCAATGCCGGCACGCTGCAATTCGCGCGCGAGCTTGTTGGTTTCAATCTTGGTGCGGGTGAAAACCAGCACCTGATTGTATTCCGACGATCTGAGCAGTTTGACCAGCAGCGCTTTCTTGGCTTCGGCGGCCACCGGATGCACGCGGTGGGTGATCGTTTCCACCACCGTGTTGCGACGGGCAACTTCGATCAGCACGGGCGACTTGAGCATCTTGTCGGCCAGTTTCTTGATCTCTTCCGAGAAGGTCGCCGAAAAAAGCAGGCTTTGCCGCTGTTGCGGCAGCAGGTTGATGATACGCGTGACATCCGGCACAAAGCCCATGTCCAGCATGCGGTCGGCCTCGTCGAGCACGAGCGCCTGTACGCTGCCGAAGTTAAGACATTTCTGTTCAACGAGATCAAGCAGGCGGCCCGGCGTGGCGACCAGCACTTCGACACCGAGGCGGATTTCGGCGATCTGCGGCTTGATGTCGACGCCGCCGTAAGCGCACAGGCTCCGGATCGGAATGTATTTACTGTAGGTCTTGACCGACTCGTAGACCTGGATCGCCAGCTCACGAGTTGGCGCCAGCATCAGTATGCGTACCGGATGGCGAGCCGGTGACGGGCTCGGACTGGCAAAAGGCAGGATACGCTGGAGCAGCGGAAGAGTGAATGCTGCCGTTTTTCCGGTACCCGTCTGGGCACCGCCCATCAGGTCTTTCCCGGCGAGAACGATCGGAATGGCTTGCGCCTGAATCGGCGTTGGATCCGTGTAACCCTCTTCGGAAACGGCTCTTAGCAGCTCGGGCGCGAGGCCGAGTTCGTCAAAACGCATCGGCAGCGCCTATAAATAAATGTGGAATCAATGGCATAGGGCGGGGATTATACACCGTTTGCAGGATTCGCTGCGACGCATGAATGGCCGGTCGGCACATGCGTAAATGTAGATGTCGGCGAAGAGAATTGATGGCTTGCTCGGTGCCAGCCTCAGTCCGCTCAATCACGGGCGATATAATCCGCCGCTACCTGAGCTGAAAAGGCGACGATGCAATTCCCCGATTTTCCCCTTGCGTTTTATCCGGTCGCCGTCCTCGCCATCCTGCTCGCAGGTATCTCCAAGGGTGGTTTCGGCGCGGGAGCGGGTGGGCTTTCTGTGCCACTCATGTCGATCCTGATCGCACCACCCGAGGCCGCTGGCATCATGCTGCCAATTCTTTGTGCCATGGATCTTTTCAGCGTACACGCCTATCGGGGACGCTGGTCGGCACACCATCTCCGTATCCTTCTCCCGGGCTCCCTTCTTGGTGTCGCGCTCGGTGGTTTTGCCTTCGGATTGCTGCCCGTTAATGCTATTCGCCTGCTCCTCGGGCTCATTGCGGTCATCTTTACCGTCAACAAGTGGTTTGGGCTGACGGATCGTGCGACGAGAAAACTATCGGCGCGCGAACACCGTCCTGATCGGGTTGCCGGAATGATGTGCGGCCTGGTATCGGGCTTCACGAGCACCCTCGCACATTCCGGGGGACCGCCATTCGCCGTTTACATTTATTCGCAAAAACTGGACAAGACCGTGATCGTCGCCACCTCTGCCGTCTTTTTCTTTATTGGCAATTACGCGAAGCTTGTCCCGTATTACTTCCTTGGCCAGTTGAATAGCGAAAACCTTACTGCCGCGCTGCTGTTTTCACCACTGGCACCCCTCGGGGTCTGGTTGGGAGTGTGGCTGCATAAGCGTGTCTCCGAGCAGGCATTCTTCGGTGTGAGTTACGGGCTATTGTTTGCGAGTGGTGTAAAGCTGATTTACGATGCACTGATCCATTGATCAGTGCGGAGCCATCTGGCTCAGTGCCCGCTCAGCGGCGTCATCAAAGAGCAACGAGTCGGAGACGATACGGGCGCGGCCATCACGAAGCTCCTGTTCAAGCAGTGACGGCGCCAGGGCGACGGCATAACCCCATCCCGGATTGAAGAACAGGACGGTTCCGGAAGGCGATCCCTGCCAGCAATGGCGACCACACAGCCGTTCGCCATCCGGCAGGTGAAAACTGATCCAGTCACCCGCTTTCCAGGCAGTGCCGCCCGTGCGCCAGGGGGATTGGGTGACTGTTGGCTGCCCAAGGTATTGCACAAGCTTCCCGATTCGTTCGAGGATCTGGACGGCGGGAATACCGCTTGCGGCGCGTTGGATAATCGGTGCACGGGATGTTTCTGCAGGTTCGGTGGGCGCCTCAGAGCGATTGCGCAGGGATGCCGTTTGCAGGTCGAAGCAGGTGTCGAGGAAGGGCGCTCTTTCCTCAGTCGAAATGCCCAGATGATCCAGAGCAGCGTTGATGCGTTTAAGCAGCGAAGGGATCAGGGCAAGCAGCGTCTTGCGCTCTTCGGCGGTCTGTTTCGGCTCAAAGCTCCAGAGCAGTTGCTCGATGGCGGCAGCGTATTCCTTCCAGAGCGTACCGCTTGCTCCGCCGTCAGAAAAAGCAGCTTGCATGACGCGTAACCAGTAATCCGAAAGGAATCGCCTGACGGCCGGATGTGTGGTTTTTCCGAGTGTTTTGTTCAGCCAATCCTGTGCGCCGGAGAGCGAGGCCTCCCGATTTTCATGTTCAAGGACGAGTTGCGCGTAGGGTTGGGAAGCCGCCTGCAGCGATTGATCTCGCTCGGCGATCAGGGTCTCAAGTTCGTCGAGATGCGGCGAGAGATCGGCTTCGTTTGTCTCCAGGGTCGAACGTACAGCATCGGCCAGCTTGCCGAGGCTGATGCACACCGCGTGATCGCGGCCGGTATCCTGATCCAGTCCGATGGCGGCACGCGCCATGCGGTTGACCAGCCGGCGGGCCGGATGTTGCGTGTTGGCAAAGAACGATGCATCGAGGATGGCCAGCTTGAGCAGCGGGATCTGCAGGCGACCGATCGCGGCCTTGACGGCATCGGGCAGGTCAGGGGCGGCGAAGATGGCTTCAAAAATGAGCGAAAGCGTGTCAAGTGCTATGGCGGCGGGTTTGCCCAGAGGCAAATCGAGATCTTTCGATCGCAGTGCACGCAAGGGCTGTTGTTTGCCTGCCTCGTCTGATGTGCCGTTCGATAAGGCGGGTACTTGCTGGAACTCGAGTGCGCGTAGCCGTTCCATCAGGTGGTTGAGCATCACCAGGGTCGAGGCATTGAGCGTAAAGTTGCCCATGCTGCTGGTGGAGTCAGCCGTTGCGTTGCCGGCCTGGAGCCCACCCGGAACAAGATCTTCAGTACCAAACTGCTGCTGCATGGCCTGCTGCAAGGCCGACAGGGCATTGGTGCTGGACGCGACCAGGCTGGAACCCGTGCCACCGGTACCTGAACTCGTCGATGACTTGCTGCCACCTCCTCGCTGGACGACCTGGATTTGCGCCGGCTCAACGTGGTGGCGCTCAAGCAGTTGGTTGAGTTCGGCATAGACGTCGGGCAGTCGCAACTGGAGTTGTTCTTCAAGACGATCGAGTCGATCAAGCTTCTGATCAAGAGTGTTTCCACCCTCCTTGCATAGTGCCCACAAGCCGCAGCAGATGGGTTCGAGGCCGACCGGGTTGTTTCCTGGCGTCATATTCGGCCGACGCAGCAACGTCATGTAGCGCAACTGGACGCGCCAGTGGTCGATGCGCTCGTTATCTTTCAGGTGATGGGCAATGTTCCCGATGCGGATCTCCAGTTCGAGATCGTCATTGCCGACCAGCGTGATGCGCGATGCGGTCAAGCCGGCGGTCTGCCCAAAACCGTCCTGCTGGGCAGAAGACGCCAGTTCGTCATGCGCTTCACCCACTTCGCGGGTAAAGGTCTCAATCACGGAGGGTGACAAAATGATTGATTCCCTGAGAATGTCCACCAGTCGGCGTACGAAGAGCTCGCGACAGTCGCGAAGGACAAAAAAAGAGTCCGCGTGATTTGCGTGTTGCGTGGCGCTTGAATCGCCAGTCTGGTCAGGCATTGCTTTCATTCGTAACGTAGTGTGAACGGCCCCGGGTTGCTTGAGCGTCCGGATCAGCCGTCGCTGTTGATCTGCGTGATGATTTCCTTGAGCTTCTCATCGGCCAGATCGTTTTCCACCTGACAGGTGCCGGCGGCATGGTGACCACCACCGCCGTATTTGAGCATCAACTCGCCGATGTTGGTCCGGCTGCTGCGGTCAAGAATCGATTTGCCGGTAGCGAAAACGGTGTTGTGCTTTTGTACGCCCCAGATCACATGGATCGAAATGTTGGTTTGCGGGAAAAGGGCATAAATCATGAAACGGTTGGTGGCGTAGATGGTCTCTTCGTTGCGCAGGTCAAACACAACCAGATTGTCATGAACCGTTGTGCAGCG
This sequence comes from Rhodocyclaceae bacterium, assembly GCA_031398685.1. Taxonomy (GTDB): domain Bacteria; phylum Pseudomonadota; class Gammaproteobacteria; order Burkholderiales; family Rhodocyclaceae; genus Propionivibrio. The sequence continues at coordinate 8,342 of JANNNT010000527.1, forward strand.
CTGAATCTGTTCCTTGGCCTTGATGGCGTGCTCGAAATAGAGTTCTACACGTTCCCTGACGTCCGGCAACTTGAGAATGTCGTCAATACCATGATTGCGGCAATACTTGATCAGATCCATCATCAGCGTGTAGTTGCTGACACGGAACTCGCGGAAGCGGCCCAGGCCGGTACGCGAATCCATCAGGTAGTTAAGCAGAACCCAGCCGTTCGGAGCGAGGATTTCATCGCGCGTGAATTGAGCCGAGTCGGCTTTGTCGACAGCGTCCATCATGTCATCGGCAATGTTCGGGAAGGTACTCTTGCCTCCGTAATAGTCGTAAACGACGCGCGCGGCTGAAGGGGCATGCGGATCGATGATGCGATTTTCACGATCGCCGGCGATGCGAACGGTTTCTGACTGATGGTGGTCGAAGGCCAGATGCGCGGTAGCAACGTAGGGCAGATTGGTGGTGATGTCACGACCGGTAATGTCGACCTTGCCGTCCTGCATGTCTTTCGGGTGGACGAACTTGATGTCGCCGATCAGTTCGAGTTCGTTGAACAGCACGGCGCAAACGAGGCCGTCAAAATCGCTTCGCGTGACCAGCCGATATTTATCTTGACTCATAAAGGACTCCGTTTCTTTTGGAAGGGTATCGCAAGTGGGGTTGGGTACGGGATCGTTTTGCCCTGCCGCGCTCAAGGTCAGGATGCCGGTTTTTTGCCGGCTTTCGCTGCGGCGGCAGCTTCTTCGGGGGTCGGAGTCTTGCGCCGGGTGCCAGGTGCCGAAACGGGGGGAAGTTGCGGCTCGATGGTCTCCAGCTTGTTGTCGCGCATGTAGGCGTCCATGTCGCGCCAGCCCTCGTAGATGGCCGCTTTGGGAAGCCACGAGTAGATGGCGTAACAGTCTTCAATAGCACGCCCCGACTGGCGACAGGCGCCGCCCACCGCCCTCCCTTCGCCATCGGTACGGGCCGCTTTCGCAACCTGATCTTCGATTCCCATTTGTTGCTGGATGATGTCGCAGCCGTTCAGGCCGAATAACAGTACGGCAGCGATCAAAAATGTCCGTACAGCGTTCCCTGACTTGTCTGGCACGATGATCCCTGATGTCTGATTTTGATAAGTGGCATTTTAACCATAAAATCTGGCTCGACGATCCGTGTCTCGTCCCGTGCGAATAACCCCGCAACGTTTCAGCCACTATAATCCAGTCTTTGTTGCCACCACCAAGGAAACCCAATGCATTTTTACAGAATTTTCATGGCTGTGAGCGGGCTGATTCTCGCTGCTCCGGCGATTGCGGCCCCAACTCCAAAACCTCCAAAACCGGTGGCGGCACCTGCACATATTGAATTGTCACATCAGCTTGATGAGGAGCGGGCTGCCCGCCTTGAACCACTGATTGAACGTTTCAATGACCAGCAAAAAAACGTTCAGATCAAGATGGTGCGTCGCGTCGAAGGTGAGGCCCCGAAGGACATCAATCTCGTGACGCGTGAGGAGTATTCGCGTTTTGTGGCCAACAAGGCGAAGTTCAAGCCGCTTCATGAAGTCATGCGCGAGGCCAAACAGCCGTTTGATGCCGGCAAGCTCTCCCTTGAACTGCGTGATGGTTTGACCGGGACAAAGGGCCAGGTTTTTGCCCTGCCTGTCGCTTTCTCGACGCCGGTGCTGTACATCAACAAGGCGGCGTTCCGCAAAGCCGGACTGAATCCCGACATGCCCCCGAAAAGCTGGGCCGATACGCAGGAAGCCGCTGGCAAGCTTGCCGATTCCGGTAGCCGATGTCCATTCACGACATCCTGGCCAGCATGGGTGCATATCGACAACCTGACCGCCTGGAATGGTGCCGAGGTCAGCGGTGCCAAAGGCACTCTGGCATTCAATGGCCTGGTCCAGATCAAGCACGTTGCCATGCTGGCCACGTGGCACAAGAGCAAGTATTTCTCTTATTTTGGCCGTCGCGACGAGGCTGATCGCCGTTTTGCCAACGGCGAATGCGCGATGTTGACCAGCGCTTCTTCGCTTGCCGTGACATTGTCCGAGAACGCTGCGCTCGAAGTGGGGGTTTCCGCGCTGCCATATCACGACGACGTCCAGGGCGCACCGAAAAATACGCTGGCCGATGGCGCTTCGCTGTGGGTTGCCAGCGGTTTGAAGCCCGCTGAAACGAACGGTGTCGCAGCGTTCGTAAATTACGTTCTCAGCCCGGAGGTGCAGATCGAGTTGACGGTGGCTGGCGGCTTCCTGCCGATGACTCCGGTTGCTCGCGCGGCGGCTGGCAGCAAGCTGCTCAAGACTGATCTGGCCGGACTCAATGTGGCTTCTGCGCAGCTGCAGGGGCGGACTTCGTCACCCGCCGTTCGTGTTTCGCAGATTGAGCGGGTGCGCATTATCGTCGAGGAAGAGCTTGAAACCGTGTGGGCGAACAAAAAGCCGGCCAAGGAGGCGCTGGATAACGCGGTCCAGCGCGGCAATGCGGTCTTGCAACCTGTGTCGGAGGCCAAGGACAAGGCCAAGGACAAGGCCAAGGGCAAGGCCAAGGGCAAAGGCAAGGGCTGATAATGAGTCGCCCAGCCCCCGATTGGCCTCTCCCGCGAATTTTTGCGCACCGTTGCGGGGGAGCGTTGGCACCGGAGAATACTCTGGCCGGGCTGCGTATCGCCGCCGCGATGGGGCTTCAGGCCGTCGAGTTCGACGTTATGCTTTCGGCCGACGGCACCCCCTGGCTGATTCACGACGAAACGCTGGAACGTACCACGAATGGTATCGGCCGCGTGTGCGAGACTCGGGATGAGGTCTTGCAAAGCCTTGATGCCGGTGGCTACCAGCATCGTGCTTTTGCCGGTGAGCCGCTGCCGACATTTGAGGCGATTGCGGTGTTGTGCCGCGAACTCGGCCTGATGGCCAACGTCGAGATCAAACCGGCGACCGGGTCTGAAGCGATCACCGGGGAAGTCGTTGCCCGGCGAATCCTTGAGTTGTGGCAGGGCGCGCCTTTGCCGCTGGTTTCCTCATTCTCCGATGTTGCATTGGAGACGGCTCGTCGTGCGGCACCTCAGCTTCCGCTTGCTTACCTGTTTACGCGTCCGCCGGCTGACTGGCAAAACCGCCTCGATGCATTGGGCGTGTACAGCCTGCATTGCTCGGCCAAAGAGCTTGATGATTCCGTTCTCCGTTCGGCCAATGACATGGGAGTTCCCGTGCTGTGCTGGACGGTCAATGATCGACACGAGGCGGAGTCCTTGTTCAAGCGCGGCGTGCGGTCGGTGTTCAGCGATCGCATCGATATTCTTGCCGGTATGTAAATCTTCGTTACTGGCTTACGAGTTGTTACAAAGTCACGGTCTGCCATGGGTGAGGGTATGCGGTAATTCGTTTGTGGGATAACCCATACCAATCATCGCAATAAGAATGGAGATCAGGATCATGAAAGTGCTCAAGACCGCAATCGTTTCTCTTGCGCTGGCCGCACCGCTTGCGGCTTTTGCTCAATCAACGGCTACGCCCAGGTTCGACCAGCGCCAGGCCAATCAGGAGCAGCGTATCCAGCAGGGAGAGCAGTCCGGTTCGCTCACACCTCGGGAAACCGTGCGCCTCGAAAACGGTCAGGATCGTCTGCAGACCAAGGAAGACAAGGCCAAGGCTGACGGGGTTGTGACAAGGCAGGAGCGGGCGGTGCTTCAACATGCCGAAAACAAGCAAAGCGCGAGGATTTATAAACAGAAACACGACCGCCAGCACGATTTTAACCACAACGGCAAGGTGGATCGTCCGTATCGTTTTCGCAACTGATTCGCTCGTTTGCACCAATAAAAAACCCGCTTCAGCGGGTTTTTTATTGGGCCTCGTCTAGAAAAGTGCCTGTTCTTCAGGAAGCCAGGTTTCTGTCATTACCCTCGGCCTTGGTTGCTGGTGAGACTAACCAGATCCGGGTCATCAAAGTGGTCGATGAGAATGCGTCGCACACGATCCTGCCAGAGCGTGGCAAAGACTTCGGCGATAACCGGGTCGCGTTCGCCGGCCAGCAGGCGTTGCAGTAGTGGGCCGGTGCGTGGGTCGGGGGCCACGTGTTCGAGGTGCAATGAGGTTGTCAGGCACTTGCCGCTATCCCTGCGCGTGAAGCAGATTTCGCCGGGCAGGTCGAGTTCCTCGAAGCCCAGCAGGTGGCGTCGCGAGAAGTGGCCGGCAATGCCCTTGAAGCCACCGATGCCGGCCGCACCCGTGATCAGCCCGATGACGGCGGCCGTCACGCCGGTAACGCCGGTCTCCTGCGCTTCACGGAAGTCGACCTGGATTGCGCCGCGCTCCGGCAGTTCGTCCGGGTAGAGCGCAGCCAGTGCGCGACTGGTGAGCAGGTACGCGCCTGCCACTGTTGGGCAGGAGTGGCCGGCGAGTTTCACCGCATCGGCATAGCGGTATTCGATGATTCCGCCGTCGGCTGCGCCGAGAAATTCAGCCAGCCGGTCATGCACGGCAATCGGCAGAACCTCGGAAAAGAAGGACGGGAAGGCCATACGGTCAGAGAGTGTTCTTCTGGATCAGCTCGATTTTGTAACCGTCCGGGTCTTCGGCAAAGGCAATGACGGTTGTGCCATGTTTCATCGGACCGGCTTCGCGAGTCACCTTGCCGCCCTTGGCCTTGATCAGTTCGCAGGCCGCGTAGGCATCGTCAACCGCCAGCGCGACATGGCCGAAAGCATTGCCCAGATCGTAGGACGT
>JANNNT010000590.1:0-4360 GCA_031398685.1 Rhodocyclaceae bacterium
GACCACGCCAACATCTACGCCGTGGGTCGGGCCGAGGAAGTCTTCGGCCGCATACTCAAGGAAAAGCCCTCGCTACGTGACCAGATCATCCTGCAATCCAAGGTGGGTATCCGCTGGGCCAATGATCCGGCGGGCAGTCCGCAGCGCTTCGATTTCAGTTACGAGCACATTATCGAAGCCACTGATGCCATTCTGCGCCGCCTGAACACCAGTCACCTCGACATCCTGTTACTTCACCGCCCCGATCCGTTGATGGACGGTGAAGAAATCACCCAGGCGTTTGCTCGTCTCAAAAAAGAAGGCAAGGCGCGATATTTTGGTGTTTCCAACCAGAACCGCTTCACGATGGACTACTTGCAGCATTACTTGCCCTATCCACTGGTGGTCAACCAGTTGGAAATGAACCTGCTCCATAGCGGTTTTGCCGAGGCCACCATTTCCTTCAACCAGGCTTCGCCGGTTTATCCCGACGGATGGGAAGGCGTGATCGAATATTGTCGAGTGAAAGGCGTCAGCCTTCAGGCATGGAGTCCGCTGGCCAAGGGGGTGCTTTCGGGTGGCGACCTGAGCGCCAAAAGCCCCACTGTGCAGAAAACCGCTGCACTGGTTCAGGACCTGGCCAGTGCCCATTGCGTCAGCCGTGAGGCCATAGTCCTGACTTGGCTGATGCGCCATCCGGCGGGTATCCAGCCCGTGTTGGGCACCAGCCGTTCCGACCGCCTCCGCGCCTGTGCGGAGAGCCTCAATGTGAAACTGTCGCGCGAGGAATGGTACCGCTTGTTTGAAACAGCCCGCGGCAAGTCGATGCCCTGAAATTGCGGGTTTCCGGCTATCCGGAAACCCGCCGACACGTGTTTGATGTTAATTTTTGCGCGAGCGGCGCGAACTAACCCCAAGCCTGTCAGGCTTGCGAAAGCGAGTGCCATGCTTGCGGGTTCGGGAACAGGGGTGGAGAGAAATGCCGCCCCCCATCCTCGCCCGTACTGGAAAGTAAGAATTCGGTGTGCACGGAGCCGGCAATTTTGCATCGCCCTGCGCCAATAAAATGCTGTTTGTTCTATTTTTTAATTCCTGAGGATCAGCGCGGATGCCGCACTAGCTCATCTCTCCGGGGCTGTGGGTAGCCCTTGCTGGGCATTGCCCGCGAACTGTCGGGCCGATTGGCGATGGCCGACCGAAGGCACGGATTCTCTCTGGCATCAGCGTCCATGCGCTTTTTTCGCCAGCCTGCCGGAGAAGGTTGGCCGTCGGTAATCAACATCGCTTGTCTGGCCAAAAAAAAGCGCCGGATGCGGCAGTAAGTCTGCTACATCCGGTGCTTTCTGGAGCAAGCGCGGTTTATTCGATTTCCAGCAGGATCTTCCCCTTGGCAACCTTTTCGCCTGCAACAACCAGCAGAATTTTGATTGTGCCGTCCTGAGGCGCCTTGATCCGGTTGTGCATCTTCATTGCTTCAAGAATCATCAGCGTGTCGCCCTGCCGCACCTTCGCGCCGACCGTTGTCTCGATCCTGTCGATCACGCCGGGAATGATCGCCTTGATGACGCGCGGATCCTTTTTCTCATACGGCTTGCGTAGCGTGAATTTTCGCGTCAGTTGCGTTTCGTAGGTGCCGGATTCCAGCGCAATCTGAGTCATCTTGTCCTGTTCGCTCACGTGAAGTCTCCTCTCAGAACGGCGGTGTGCCGTGTTTTCTGGCCGGGCGCGTTTCGCTTTTGTTTTTTGTGACTTCAAGGGCATGAATCACGTAGGCGCGGGTTTCTTCGGGGCTTATAACCGCATCGACATAGCCCTGCGATGCGGCCACATAAGGATTGGCAAACTTGTCGGTGTACTCCTTGACCTTGAGCTTGCGCATCTCGTCAGGATTCTCGGCCGCCAGGATTTCGCTGCGGAAGATGATGTTGGCCGCACCCTCCGGCCCCATGACGGCAATCTCGGCGGTCGGCCAGGCAAAGACGAAATCGGCACGCAGATGGGTTGAACACATGGCAATGTACCCGCCGCCATAGGCCTTGCGCAGGATCACGGTGATCTTCGGTACGGTGGCTTCGCTGTAGGCATACAGTACCTTGGCGCCGTGACGGATCACGCCGGCGTGTTCCTGGTCGGAACCGGGCAGGTAGCCCGGAATGTCCATCAGTGTCAGCAGCGGGATGCTGAAGGAGTCGCAGAAGCGGATAAAGCGGGCAATCTTGTCCGACGCGTCGATGTCGAGAACGCCGGCCAGTACCAGCGCCTGATTGCAGACGATGCCGACGGTTTCGCCATTGATGCGGCCAAAACCGATAACCGCGTTGGGAGCAAACAGTTCGTACACTTCGAGGAACTCGGAATCATCGACCAGGGCGCGCACGATGTCGCGCACGTCAAACGGTTCCTTGGAATCCTTGGGGACCAGGGTTTCGATCTTGTAGCTCGACTTCGGTTTCTTCTGGGTAATGGCGGCAACCTTCTGCCGGTTGTTGGCTGGAAGATAGCTGAACAGCTTCTTGATCTGGTCAAAACACGCCTGCTCGCTTTCGGCGAAGAAGTGTGCGTTGCCGGATGTTTCTGCCTGCACGCGGGCGCCGCCGAGGTCTTCCATCGAGATTTCCTCGCCAAGCACGGTTTTGACTACTTCCGGCCCGGTGATGAACATCTTGGAAATCTTGTCAACGACAAAGACGAAGTCGGTCAGCGCGGGGGAGTAAACGGCACCGCCGGCGCAGGGGCCAAGAATGACGGAGATTTGGGGAATGACTCCGGAAGCCAGTGTGTTGCGGTAGAAAATCTCGCCATAACCCGCCAGCGAGTTGACGCCTTCCTGGATGCGGGCGCCACCCGAATCATTGATGCCGATGATCGGGATCCCCAGGTTGATCGCATGATCCATGATCTTGGTGATTTTGCGCGCATGCATGATGCCGAGCGAACCGCCGGCTACCGTGAAATCCTGCGCATAGATGCAGACCGGTTGGCCGGACATGGTGCCGCTACCGGTGATAACGCCGTCGGCATGCAGTTCCTTGCTCTCCATGCCAAAGTCCTGGCAGTTGTGCTCGACAAACAGATCGTATTCGTGGAATGAACCGGGGTCGAGCAGTGCGGCGATCCGTTCGCGGGCAGTCATCTTGCCGCCGGCGTGCTGTTTGCTGATGGCCTTGTCGCCACCCCCTTTTGAGACCGCTGATTTACGGGAAAAGAAATCGAAGATTTTCTGCGTAAAAGACATGATTGCCCCTCTTTTTTTAACGAGTTAAAGCAGGTTTTGGATTCTAAAAAAGCCGGCAGTGTAACAGTATTGAGCTTGCCTAATAGCCCCTAGGGAAGGGCTGATTTGCTGCTTTTAGACGTGAAACTGGCTCAAATCTGACCATTTCGAAGGAGTACGGAGCAAATAATTGAGATTTACGCACCAATTCCGGTATCGAGCTTTTTTGTTTTGGGTTGGAAATATCTCCAAAAGAGCAGAAAAAGGGCTTCTTCGTGCTGTTTACGCAGCTATCCTGTGCAGCAGACACCCTGAATTTTCCGCAATGCCGAGTTCCTTCAGGGGCTTCTTGCACGAACGTTCTCGCTGAGCGTATTCTCCTCGCCAAATAGGCCGAAGCGGAGTATTCGCGATTGGCATCAACGATATTTAAAGTGGTTCATTCCGGGAGTATCAATGCGAAAGCAATGGTTCGTCGCAATCATAATCTACGTGGCTGCCGCAGCCGCACTGGCGGCGGGGGAGATACAAAGAAGCAACTCGCTGGGGATGTCGTTCGTGCTCGTTCCCGCAGGCGAATTCATGATGGGCAGCGATGAATCGCCCGATGCGTTTGCCGCGGATTTTCCGCAGTACGAGCGAGGGCGCTTTCTGAAACTCAGTGATGAGGGCCCGGTTCACAAAGTGCGCATCACCCGGGACTTCTACTTCGGGGCGACGGAGGTGACCGTTGGTCAGTTCAGAAGGTTTCTGAAAGCGTCCGGTTACGTGCCGGAGGCTGAGCGGGATGGCACGGGCGGCTACGGTTACAGCCGCAATTACGACCCGGCGACCACCGCGCGCGGCGATGCGTTTGAAGGCCGCAATCCCGACTACTCATGGCGCAATCCCGGTTTTGTACAAAGCGATGCGCATCCCGTGGTCAACGTCACGTGGGGCGATGCGGTGGCCATGAGCCAATGGCTTTCTGAGAAAGAAGGCGTGCGCTATCGCCTGCCCACCGAAGCGGAATGGGAATACGCCTGTCGCGCCGGAACGCGCACGCGATACGCTAGCGGTGACAATCCGGAATCACTTCTCTCGGTGGCCAACGTTTTCGACGCCGATTCCGCCGCCAACTGGCCGAAATGGATCGCCTTTGCGCTGTCGGGTCACGATGGTTACGCC
>JANNNT010000602.1:0-12516 GCA_031398685.1 Rhodocyclaceae bacterium
GCCCTCTTCAACCACCGCCTTGAACAACGCTTCCTTGCTGTCGAAATAGAGGTAAAGCGTGCCTTTGGACACCCCGGCGCGTGCCGCCACATCTTCAAGCCGCGTGGCGGCAAAACCTTTCTCGACAAAAAGATCGAGGGCCGCCGCCGTCAGCTCGGACGGACGCGCTTCCTTGCGCCGACGACGCGGCGCGCGCGTACCGGAAACGGCATTTGAAACGGAGAGAGAGACGGGAGCATCCATCGAAAACCAGTAATGACTGACCGGTCAGTAATGTATCCGGGGAGCCTCGGCGAGTCAATCACGACCAGCATCTGCAGCCGTGGCAACCTTGTAGAGCCCGGCTTTGCCGGGCGATAACGGGCGTGCCACACACCCCGCCCATCGCGCAGAAAAATCTGCGCTCCCACAACACCGGTCTGCTAAAAACAGTAACTTGGTGGCGAGCCTTAACAACGCCATTTCAGCGGTTAATACGGAGGTGACTCCGTAGTTTCCACAGCTTGTATTGCAAATGGCATCGATTTAGCATGGTCCACGATGGGCGTTCTAGCTCGTTGAGGTTCGATCCGGACTACACCCTGAATTAGTTCTACAGGACACCTTGGATTGAAGGAGATGCGATGGGGATGCGATCAAAGGCGTCCACGGCTAATGGCCCGGAGTTTTCCGAATGCACGGCTTAGCGTCACGCAAGGCATGACGATGCCGAGTTCACACATCGTTTCTGCACGGGTCTGGCAGCCTATGAACTTTACCCTGAGCCTGCGCAGCCGCCTGCTACTGCTGGTGCTGCTGTCGATGCTTCCCGCCTTTGGGCTGATCGTCTATTCCGCGATGGAGCAACGGACTATCGCCGTTGCCGAGGCGCAGCAAAAGACCCGGGAGTTGGCCACGCTAGCTACAGCAGAGGAAAAGAGCCTCATTTCCGAGACACGCCAGATGCTGTCTATCCTCTCAAACACTCCGTATGTGACCGTTACGGAATTGTTGCCGCGCTGTCACGAATCGCTGTCCCGCATCCGGCAGCAAAACCCCCTTTACGCCAACATCGGCATGGTCGATGCCGAAGGCAATCTCCTGTGCAGTGCCCTGCCTTTCAATCCGCCGATCAATTTTTCCGACAGGGCGTGGTTTCGCCGTGCCGTCGCCAGCCGGGAATTTGCCGTCGGCGACTCTCTTGTTGGCCGGCTGACACGTGTGGCGGGCCTCGGCATGGGATACCCCGTCTATGGGAAGGACGGTCATTTGCTTAAAGTGCTCTACGCAACTTTCGATCTCACCTGGTTGCAACACATGGCAAAAAAATTGCCCATGCCAGCGGGGACGGTAGTTGCCGTTGTGGATAGCAACGGAATTCTCCTGGCGCGCCTTCCTGACCCGAATCACGAATGGACGGGCAAGCCCGCTCCAGAGCGTGAAGCGCCAGGTGTCATGCCCGTTGAAAATTGCCGGGGCTTTGCGGAATTACGTGGTCAGGACGGCGTGATGCGCCTCAATTCCATCGAGCCGCTGCATTGGGTCGACGGCAAATGCGTCTACGTGCGGGTCGGCGTGCCCACGGATGAAGTTTACGGGCCGGTGGAGACACGTTTCTGGCGCGACATGCGGACGTTGCTGGCCATGACGGCACTGCTGGTAGCCATTGCCTGGTTCGGCAGCAACTGGTTGGTGCTGCGCCGTATGCATGCCTTGACGGATGCCGCCAGGCGATTGGGTGAGGGTGATCTGTCAGCGCGCAGCAATCTGCGGGCTTCCGGTGATGAGATCGGTCTGCTGGCCAAGGCCTTCGACGAGACCGCAGAGCGCTTGCAGGATCGCGAGGCTCGCCTTCTCGAAACTGATCTGGCGCTGTCCCACACCAACCGGGCGCTGACCGTGCTCAGCGCAGGCAACCAAGCCATGTTGCGTGCCGGCGATGAAGCGACCCTGCTCGATTCGATGTGTTGCATGATCGTGAAGAAAGGTGGTTATCGCCTGGCCTGGGTTGGCTTTGCCCAACACGATGCAGAAAAAATCATCATTCCAGTCGCGCGCGCGGGGGCGAACCAGCATCGTGTCGATAAGCTCAAGCTCAGTTGGGACCCTACAACGGGCAATTGCTCTTGCGCTGTAGCGCTTGCCGAAGGTCGACCGGTAGTGAATCGCAACCTGGATTCAGCACCCGAATTAGCTCCCTGGCGGCATGATGCCGCGCCGCACGGTCTGGTTTCGTGCCTTGTCCTGCCACTTATTGGCACGCGGGGAAGCATCGGCGTCCTGAGTATCTACGCCACGGAAACTGACGCCTTTGACGCTGGCGAAATCGCCTTGCTCAGCGAAGCGGCGGCCGATTTGAGTTATGGGATTTGCCGGTTGCGTGACCAGGCGCGCAGCCGGGAAGCCGACGAACTCGAGGATCTCTACAACAAGGCCCCCTGCGGCTATCACTCGCTGGACGACGCGGGGCGTTTTTTACGTATCAACGATACCGAACTGGCCTGGCTGGGCTATGCGCGCGACGAGGTGGTGGGAAAACTGAGGTTTTTCGACCTGCTGATCCCTTCCAGCCAAGCCGCCTTTCAGGAAAACTTTGCGCGGCTCAAGGCGCTTGGCCTGGTGCGCGATATCGAATATGAAATAGTTCGCCGCGACGGGACGACGCTGCCCGTACTGCTGAATGGCACGGCGATTCGCGATGAGGATGGCCGCTATCTGTCGAGCCGATCTACCCTGTATGACATCACCGACCGCAAGTGTGCGGAGCACGCGTTGCGTCAGGCCAAGGAGTCTGCGGAGGAGGCCACGCGGGTCAAAAGCGAGTTTCTGGCCAATATGTCCCACGAGCTGCGCACACCACTCAACGCCATCATCGGCTTTTCCGAAGTGCTCAAGGACGGACTGATTGGCGAGTTGCCGCCGGAGCAGCGCGAATACGTCACCGATATCTTCAGCAGCGGCAAGCACCTGCTGTCCCTGATCAACGATATTCTCGACCTGTCAAAGATCGAGGCCAACAAGATGTTTCTTGATCTGGAACCGCTGGATGTGGGCGCCATGTTTGGCAACAGCCTGTCCATCGTCAAGGAAAATGCAGCGGTTCACCACATCCAGTTACGACTCGACGCCGTTGAGCCCTTGGGCACGGCGCTGGTGGATGCGCGCAAAACAAAGCAGATCGTCTACAACCTGCTGTCCAACGGCGTCAAGTTCACTCCCGAAGGCGGTCGGGTTACCTTGCAGGTGCGCAAAGTCAGCCGATCGGACATCGAAAGCTGGGCGGCACAGGAGGCAACCAGTCTGAGAATGCCTTTGCCGACCAATAACTACTCGGAGTTTCTCGAACTTGCCGTGGACGATACGGGCATCGGCATTTCGGCCGAGGATGCTCCACGTCTGTTCCATGCATTTACGCAACTGGACTCCTCGCTGTCTCGGGAGAAGGAAGGCACCGGGCTGGGTTTGGTGCTGGTACTCAAACTGGCTCAGCTGCACGGCGGCACCCTGGCGGTGTCCAGCAAGCCGGGGCAAGGTAGCCGGTTTGTTGTCTGGCTGCCCTGGCGCGAGGCGGCGCCGCAGGTAGAAGGCGAGAAGCCGAGGCCACGCCAGGCCGCTAGCGGTAATACGCGCCCCATCGCTTTAGTGATCGAGGACAACGCGCAGGCCGCCGCGCTGATCCGCCTGCAACTGGAGCCTGAAGGATTCCAGATCGTACTCGCCGCCACGGCAGAGGAAGGCCTGAAACGTCTTGAAAGCCTGCAGCCAGCGGTCATTATTCTCGATATCATGCTGCCGGATATGGACGGCTGGGATTTTCTGGCACGAATCAAGCAGCCAGGTTCGCCTTCGGCGAACATCCCGGTAGTCATCGCGTCCATTGTCGCCGATACGCAAAAAGCCTTTTCGCTGGGCGCCAATGCCATGTTGCAAAAGCCGATCAGTCGTGATGAGTTGATCAATACCCTGAAAAATCTGGGGCTGCTGCGGTCGAAACCCTCCGTCAAAGTGCTGGTGGTCGATGACGATCCGAAAGCGGTGGAACTACTGTCGGCCTATCTCGTCGAACCCGGCTACATCGTATTGCGAGCCTATGGCGGCAAGGAAGGTATCGCCATGGCGCAGCGTGAACATCCCGACCTCCTCGTTTTGGATCTGATGATGCCGGAGATAAATGGCTTCGATGTGATTGAAGTGCTCAAGAACGGCCCCGAAACGGCGGCCATCCCCATCGTGGCGGTGACCGCCAAGACACTCACGGCTAAGGATCGGGCAACGCTCAACTCGAGCATCGCCACTGTTCTGGAGAAGGCCAGCTTCAGCCACGGCCGATTTGCCAGCGAGGTGCGACGCGCCCTAGCGTCAAACAGGAGGGTGGACTCATGACGGCGCAAGTTCTGATCGTGGAAGACACCCCGGCCAACATGAAATTGGTCAACTTACTGCTGGTCAAGGCAGGTTACCGGGTATTACAGGCGGGCAACGCCACCGACGGCATCACTCTGGCGCGTGCGCACCGGCCCGACCTGATCCTGATGGATATCCAGTTGCCCGGCATGGACGGGTTGGCAGCAACTCGCCTGCTGAAAGCGACGGAAACGACGCGACAAATCAAGGTTGTTGCCCTCACGGCTTTTGCCATGAAGGGCGACGAGGAGAAGGTGTTCGCCGCCGGCTGTGACGGTTATATCGTCAAGCCAATCCAGTACAAGAATTTTCTTGATGAAGTAGAAAGAATACTGGCATTACCCCCCAACCAACAGGCCATGCTGCAATGACATCCAGAAAAAAAATTCTCATCACCGATGACGATCCCCACAGCCGCAAGCTGGAGGAGGCGCTGTTGCAGGCCAGCGGCTACACTGTGCGCAGCGTCGATTCGGGGCCGGCGGCGCTGCACGCGGTGGCCGCTGATCCGCCCGACCTGATTCTGCTCGATCTGATGATGCCGGGCATGGATGGCTTCGAGGTGGTCCGGCAGCTGAAAGCGGATCCGGTCACCCGCCGGATTCCAATCATCATGGTCACAGCCCTGGACGACGACGGCTCACGTGCCCGCCTCGCTGCCGCCGGCGTTTCGGAGGTGATCACCAAGCCGCTGGACCGCTGGATCCTGCAGGCGCGCATCGACAAACTACTGGGAGACGCGCATGGAACCGGTTGAGCTATCCACAGAATCGCCCCGCGAACTGAGCCAGGCACAGGTCAAACTGGAACGGCTGAACCGGCTCTATGCCATGATGAGCCGGATCAACCGCGCCATCGTACGCACCGAAGATCCGCAGGAGCTTTACACGGCAGCGTGCCGGATTGCCATCGAATCCGGCGGTTTCGTTCTGGCCTGGATTGGACTGCTGGAACCCGGCAGCAATCGTGCGTTGCCGGTAGCTGCGGCCGGTGCAGGGATGGTCGACCAGCTCAAGGCCATCAGCGCAGCCCTTACCGATCAGGGGCCAACGGTTCAAGCGGTACGCGCTGAAGGCCCCCTTATTTTCAACGACATCCACGCCGACCCGGGCGCGGTTCCGTGGCACCGCATGGCTGAGCAGTGGGGCGTGCACTCTGGCGGCTCCTTCCCGCTCCGGCTTGAGGGCAACATCATCGGTGCCTTCAACGTGGCCACGGCTGAGCCCGGCTTCTTCCACGATGCGGCAACAAATCTCTTTGTCGAAGTGGCGGACGATATCTCCTTTGCCCTCGAGGTTCTGCGCCGCGAGGAAAAGCACATCGCCGCCGAAACCAAGATGCGCTATCTGGCGTACTACGATCCACAAACCGGTTTGCCCAGCCGGACGCTTTTCGAGGAGCGGATCGTCGATGCCTGCCAGGAGGAAGGCCAGACGGTGGCCGTGCTGGTCGCCAATCTGCGCAGCTACCATGGCACCGTGCAGTTGCTGGACATTGGTGCGGGTCCGGAAATTATCCGCGCCATGGCCGCCCGACTCGAATCCGCGCTGCCGACCGTTCCTGTTGCGCGTATCTCGGAATCAAAATTTGCGGTCATCCTGCGTGACCTGGAAGGGCTCGATGTGGCGGAGGAACTGGCCTGGAACATGCATCGGTCGCTGGCCGAGGCGATTCAGGCCGGAGGCCAGGATGTGTTTCTCGACCCCTTCGTTGGCATCGCGGTGTATCCCAAGGATGGTGAGCCGGCCGACGTGCTCAAGCATGCCATGCAGGCCGCGGCGGCGAACCCTCGCGATAGCACCAGCCGCTGCCGCTTCTTCCATGCCGACATGGATGACGTCTCGCGCCAACGGCTCGATCTCGATACCGCCCTGCGCCGCGCACTGGAGCGCCATGAGTTCATGCTGTACTACCAGCCACAGGTGGACCTCGCCAGCGGTCGGATCATCGGCGCCGAAGCGCTGCTGCGCTGGCAGCGCCCCGACGGCGGGCTCATGTTGCCGAAAGACTTCATGGCCTTGCTTGAAGACAATGGGCTCATCGGTGCCGTCGACGACTGGGTGATGAACGAAGTCTGCCGGCGCTGCCGTCAATGGCAGGACGAAGGGCTGCCGCCCTTCCGCGTTGCCGTTAACCTCTCGGCGCAGCAGTTCAACACCGGTGAGGTCCGGGCCATGGTACGACGGGCCCTCAGAGCCACGGGGCTGGATCCGAAGTGGCTTGAGCTCGAACTCACCGAGAGCATCGTGATGCTCAATCCCGAAGGCGTCATCCGCACCATGCACGATCTGAATGCGGACGGTATCAAATTCTCCCTGGACGACTTCGGCACCGGTTATTCATCGCTCAGCTACCTGCAACGACTGCCGGTAGCGCGCCTAAAAATCGATCGTTCCTTCGTCATCAACGTCACCTCCAGTCCAAGCGATGCGGCGATTGCCCGTGCTGTGGTCAGCATGGCTCACTGCCTGGGCTTGTCGGTGATCGCCGAAGGGGTCGAGACCGATGGGCAGCTGGGATTTTTGCGCGGTGCCGGCTGCGAGGAAATCCAGGGGAATTTCTTCAGCCCCCCGCTGCCGGAAGACGAATTTGCAGCCCTGTTGCGCGAGGAGCGCAGCCTCCCGCCGGGGCACATCGACACCCCCGACCGGGTTCTGCTGCTGGTCGATGACGATTCCAATGTTCTTTCCTCGCTCACCCGTTCGCTGCGTCGCGAAGGTTTCCGCATCTTCAGTACCACCAGTGCGCGCGAAGGTTTCGACCTGCTGGCGACACACCGCCCCGGGGTCATCGTCTGCGACCAGCGCATGCCCGAAATGACCGGCACGGAATTTCTGCGCCGGATCAAGGAGCTCTATCCCGAAACCATGCGCATCGTGCTTTCCGGCTACACCGAACTCAATTCCGTCATCGACGCCGTCAACCAGGGCGCGGTTTACAAGTTCATCACCAAGCCATGGGAAGACGTCGCACTTTGCGCCCACATCAAGGAAGCCTTCCGCATCTACGAACTGGGTCACGAAAACCGTGAACTGACCCGCATGCTGCAGGAACACCAGACCACGGAAGATAACGCGCAACACGCCCGACCACAGATGCCGGGTTGAGTTGTCACCTAAAACCCGTAGTTTTCCGGCTCAATTGCTGGTCTGGCGTAGCGGCAATCCACCAGGCTCATCGCTGCGCGCCGGCCTCCCGCTGCTCGATGACTTTGGCGTGGCCGAGGAAATCCAGCCAGTTTGCATCCATCTTCGGAATGAGTTCAATGGCGCGCTCGATGTTGCCGCGCATTCCGGACTGTTCGATCTCGAAGGCTACGGCGTTGATCGCGGGAGCGCACATGTTCGCCGCCGCGCCCTTGATGAAATGCGCTGCCGAGCGCACCTCCGCGCCGTCGCCGCCGGCAATGGCGTCTTTCAGTTTTTCCAGGTCGCCGGGCATATTGGCAACAAACATCTGCAGCAGTGTTTCTGCCAGCGCCACATCGTCCATCATGACGGTGAGGAAGGCTTCGTATTTGAAGACCTCATCGGGATCTCTGCTCGCCACCGGCACATCGGCAGACGCGGCGTTCTGGCTGACCGGATCAGCCGTGCACACCAGCCAACGATCGAGGCAGGCGGTCAGCTTGTCGATGGCAATCGGCTTGGTCAGGTAGTCGTCCATGCCGGCGGCCAGACATTTCTCGCGGTCGCCGCTTTGCGTGTGCGCGGTCATGGCGACGATCGGCGTTTTGACCCCCAGTTCGCGCAGGCGTCGTGTCGCGTTGTAACCATCCATCTTCGGCATCTGGCAATCCATCAGGATCAGGCCATGCGTTCCCTGCCCGGTCATTTCAACGGCTTCCAGTCCGTCGCCCGCACTGTCGATCTGCGTGTATCCGAGTTTGCCGAGAACCCCCTTCATGACCATCATATTGACCGGGTTGTCTTCAACCACCAGCAGCCGGGCAACCCGCTTACCGGCCTCGGCGAGCGAACGTCCGGTAATGATGGGTGCCGTCCCTTCGGGATGCTGACCCAGAACCCGCAGCAGGCATTCCATCAGAATAGAACGTTTGACCGGCTTGTTCAAATAGGCGGCAAATCCCGCCTGTTCGAACTGTTTGGCGTCACCGCGGTAGCCAGCGGAGACACACATGACGAGCGCCGTTCCGGCATGCGCCGGATTTTCGAGCACCTGCCGGCCAAGACTCTCGCCGTCGTTGACCGGCAGGGTCATGTCGACAAACACGCAACGGAAGGGCGCCCCCTTCTCGCGCGCCGAGTCGATCCGGGCCAGCGCGCTCTCGGCATCGACCGCCCCCTCACTATCGAAGCCCCACAGTTTGAGCAGTGTCGTAATGCTCTTGAGGGTGACTTCATTGTCGTCAACAACGAGAATTCGCGTGCCCTTGAGTTCGCGCAGACTGGTCATTTCCGGCGCCTCGGGCTCAACGCGCCCTTCCGGCTGTTTTTCCAGCTCGATGTTCAGGCTGAAGGTCGTTCCCAGCTCTTCCTGGCTGGTGACACTGATCTCGCCATCCATCAGTTCGACCAACTGTTTGGTGATCGCCAGGCCGAGCCCGGTTCCACCGTATTTGCGCGTCGTCGAGTTGTCGGCCTGTTCGAACGGAACAAAAATCTTGTTCAGATTCTCGCTGGCGATGCCTATCCCGGTGTCCTGCACCTCCATGTGCAGGACCAGGCGATCCTGTTGATCCGGTTGCCGGCTGACCAGCACGGAAATCGTTCCGGCAGGGGTGAATTTGAGCGCGTTGCCGATCAGATTGGTGAGGATCTGACGAATCCGCCCCGGGTCGCCACGCACTAGTAGCGGCACGTCCGGTTCGAGTCGCCACGCAAATTCCAGCCCTTTCTCGGCCGCCCGCAAGCTGTTGAGGTCGGCAACATCCTCGAGCAGGGTCAGCAGATTGAAATCGATGATCTCCAGCGTCAGCTTCTGCGCCTCGATTTTGGAGAAGTCGAGAATGTCGTTGATGATCGACAGCAGCGACTCCGAACTGGAGCGAATGATGTTCAGATAACGTTTCTGCTCGCTGTCGAGGCGGGTATCGAGCAACAGCGTCGTCATTCCCATGACGCCGTTCATTGGTGTGCGGATCTCGTGCGACATCATGGCCAGAAATGTCGCTTTCGCCTGATTGGCCGCTTCGGCTCGTTCGCGGGCGGCAATCAGATCCTGCTCGATGCGAATACGTTCGGTGATGTCATTGAAGCCGAAAACGCGCCCGATGATGCGCTCGTCAAGGTACTGCGGCAAGGACTTGCACTCGAACACCCGGCCGTCCCTGAGTTTGAACAGCCCCCCGTTTTCCTGATCGTCGACAATCTCACGCAGATGGTTGCGGAAGTGCGTGCTGTCCTCAACCAGCGCGCTGATGAAATCCAGGATCGCGTCATCATCCTGCCTGAGCAGCAACTCCTCGGGAAGCTGCCACATCGAGCTGAGCAGGCGGTTCATGCTGGCAATTCGCCCCTGCCAGTTAATGACCAGAATCCCGTTTCCGGTCGATTCCAGCGTCGCCCTGAGCTGCGAAGTGGCCTGCGCCAGATCGTCCTCGATATGCAAATCATCGCGGATTTCCCGAGCCTGAACCAGCAACCAGCGCTTGCCGTCCTGTTCGATGACCCTGACCGACTTGGAGGCCTTCCGCATCGAACCGTCGGCACACAGATACAGGCCTTCCTGCGACTCGATATTCGAACACTGGCCGCTGCGCACATCTTCCCAATAGAAGGCGTCCGGCAAGGAGCACTCCACGTCCAGAATCGTTTTCTCGAGCAACTCGGCAGCGCTGTATCCGAGCGTCTGCGCGGCAACACGATTGCCCACGACGATACGCAGACTTTCCGGCTCGACCAGCAGGATCATCTGTTCGGCATGGTCGACCAGTAGTCGTTCAAGACTGCTCATTACTTCACCCCGTCTTTTTTCGGGGTATCAGCATCAAAGTAGTAGCTGACCCGTTTGCGCGGACTCAGATAGTTGTAGATTTCCCGCGGTAACTGTGCCGGCCGGATGGCCTTGGCGATATTGACATCGGCCTCGATCTCCATATCGATCAGGATGGCCTCGTCCTTGGGAATATCGGCATCGTAGACCACCACCATGGGCTTCATCGGCTTGACGGTATTGATCGTGGCGACCATGCCGATCATGCCATTGGACAGTTGAACGATGGTTCCCGGTGGATAGACGCCCAGGCAGCGAACGAAAACTTGCAAAAGCTTGGGATCGAATTTCGCACGCTGCTTGGCGAACATCGTCGACAGCGCCTCATGCGGCGTCAGCGCATTGGTGATATTCAACGGATTGCACAGCTCGTCGTAGTGATTGGCGATGGCCACAATACGCGCCAGCAGGTTGATTGCATCGCCTTTGAGCTTCTGCGGATAGCACTGCCGTCAAACAACTCGTGGTGATCCCGGATGATCGCCAGCGTCAGCGGAGGGAACTTCAGCCCTTGAGCGATCTCAACGCCAAACTGGCAATGCAGCTCATAGTAGTTCCGCTCGGACTGGGTGTACGGCTCCATCTTCATGAGGATCGTGTTCGGGACTTCCCGGCGACCGACATCGTGGAACAGCGCGCCCATGCCCAGTGAGCGTATCGCTTCCTGCGGCAATTTGATGTCGCGCGCCATGATCAGCGACAGCATCGTGACGTTCAACGAATGGAAATAGAGCTCCTCGCCGCCCGTCTTGTCGCCCATCACATGGATGGCCAGCTCGGGCGCAGAGAGAATCGAATCGGCAATCTGCTCGACCAGATTGTTGGCCTGCTCGATGGTTTTCGCCGGATTGCTGAGCAGATTTTTCTCGACGTTGTGAATCGTCCTGGCCGTATCGACAAAGGCGGTTTCGATCCGCGCCGACGACTCGCGCTGCAGCTTGATTTTCTCGATCAGCGTCCGTTTGGCGGCCTGTGCCGGGTGCTCCGTCGCCAACACCTGCTGGGCGTTCTCTACATCGGCCCGATTTTCCACCGGCACCGGCGGCGGCTTGAGATCTGAGCGCGCCGGATCGTAACGCACCTTCGTGAGACCAAGACTCCTGATGATCCTGACCTGCTCGGCGTCCTTGATCTTGAAGTTATTGAAGGCAAATGGATGCTCGAACCACTTCAGGTCGAGGTAGACATACAAGCCGATACTGAGCTGATCCATCGTCAGGTATGAATTATCGGGTTCCTTCATGGCTGAAACGCTCCCCGTCGTTATTTGCTACTCCCGTTCATCATCGTAAGAGTTTTTCTCTGGACAAGCCACCGCCGTTTCAAAAACATCGAAACACAGTAGCTGCCAGAAACGGAGAGTATGTCCTGCGAGAAAGTGCAGGCCGCATTTATACGGGGACGTTCAGTGGTGCAATATCTTCGCCAGGAACTGTTGCGCCCGCTCGGAACACGGATTGGCAAAGAACTCGTCCTTGAGGTCGTCCTCGACGATGCGCCCGAAATCCATGAACACCACCCGGTGCGCGACGCGCTTGGCAAAACCCATTTCGTGCGTAACGCAGATCATGGTCATGCCGTCCTGCGCCAACTCGGTCATGACGTCGAGCACTTCGTTGATCATTTCGGGATCGAGCGCCGAGGTCGGTTCGTCGAACAGCATGCAAATCGGATCCATGGCCAGCGCACGGGCGATCGCCACGCGCTGTTGCTGCCCGCCGGACAGTTGCCCCGGATATTTCAAGGCCTGTTCGCTCAGCCCGACACGGTCAAGAAGCTGCATCCCCTTGACTTCGGCCTCGGGCTTGTCCCGGCCCAGCACCTTGACCTGGGCGACGGTCAGGTTGTCGACAATCGACATGTGCGGGAACAATTCAAAGTTCTGAAACACCATGCCAACGTGCGAGCGCAACTTCGGCAAATCGGTTTTTGGATCGCCAACCGACACGCCATTCACCGTTATTTCGCCACCGTGAAAAGGCTCCAGGCCATTCACGCACTTGATCAGCGTGGATTTTCCCGACCCGGAAGGACCGCAGACGACAACCACTTCGCCCTTGCCCACGTGTGTCGTACAGTCGGTCAGCACCTGAAAGTTACCGTAATGCTTGCTGACCTTGTTGAGCGAAATCATCTCCGAGTTCTCCTGGAATCGTTGTGCAGACGGGATCAGGCCGT